>CAWCWQ010000040.1:0-7329 GCA_963799145.1 uncultured Acidobacteriaceae bacterium
TGAGATTCGTTCCTGCTCCAATGGTGAGTTTGGGAAGAACGGTGTCAAGGGTCGAGATGAACGCAAAGTACGCGCCCTTGACACCGTCCTTCCCAAACAGACGCTACCCTATGCTTTTTTTAAAGCCAAAGGCCCCAAAAAGAGCCTTGACAAAGCCGACGCTGTCATACATGGGGCACCCCGCTCTATGGGGCACTCTGCGCGATGGCTGGGGCGCACTGCCTGGCATCCGGCTTTTGCGCGCCTTCTTTGAGACGACGCCGGAACTGGTGGCCCCGCGCCTACTGGGCAAGGTGCTGGCGCACTGGACGGGCGGCGAATTGCTGGCGGGGCGAATCGTCGAGGCAGAGGCATACCTGGGCCCGCACAACAATCCGTCCGACCCGGCGGCGCACTCGTATCGCGGGCCGACTCCGCGGAACGCCGTTCTCTTTGGTCCCGGAGGGCTTGCGTATGTTTATTCGATCTATGGCCGCTACTTCTGCATGAATATATCCTGCGAGATAGAGGGCCGGGCGGGATGCGTTCTGCTGCGCGCGCTGGAGCCGCTGGCGGGAGCGGCCCTGATGGCGCTCAACCGGGGCCTTGCGGACGGTGGTCTTGATGCGGGCGGATTGGCCCGGCAGCTTGCGTCAGGGCCAAGCCGGCTCTGCCAGGCCCTCGGCCTCAACCGGCAGAGCCATAATGGCCTGGATCTGACCGACGCCGCCTCGCCGCTGCAAATTCGCGACGACGGCTACACGGTCCCCGATGTGCTGGCGACGCCGCGCATCGGCATTCATGAGGCGGTGGACTGGCCGCTGCGCTTTGTGTTGCCGGGGAACCGATACGTCTCCGGCCCGAGGAGTTTATCCGGCAAACGCGTCCTTCTCGATTCGAGATTCGTCCACCCATGAAAGAGCCTCAATCCCCGAGGAGATCAACCGCTTGAAATCATCTTCCATGTCCCTGCCCACTGCCGCAACGGCTCTGCTGATCGCGGCTATTTTCGCCGCCACAACGGCCGCCCAGACTCCGCAAACGCCGCCGCAGCCCGCGGGAAGCGCGCCGCCGCCCCAGCAGCGCAACTTTCCCGCGCCCACCAACCTGAAGGTGTTGCCCAAGGATCTGACCGGTCAGCAGGTTCACGAGATCATGGAAAAGTGGGAGGGCTCGCTGGGGGCGCATTGCAATACCTGCCACACGCCGGACCCCACCCGGATCGGCCCCAACGGACGCCCGCAGCTCAACTTTGCCGACGACTCCAAGCCGGAGAAGTCCGCCGCGCGCCTGATGTACAAGATGACCGAGGATATCAACATGAATTATGTGAGCATGGTCAAGAACTCAGGCGCGCCCGTTACCTGCGGCACCTGCCACCGCGGCCACCTGGGTCCCGAGCCATTCGTCATTCCGCCCGATGACCACGACCATGACCACGACCACCCGGCGCAAGTCCCGCCTCAAGCTCCGCCGCCCCCGGATGCAAAGCCGCCCAAGCCGGAATAAGTTCGCCGCCGATCAGGGCTTCCAGACAAATGTGGCGACGGCTCCCGCCGGCAAAGTAGTGACTGCGGTCTTGCCGTGGAAGCCGATGCGGAAGTCCTGGCTCTTTGCTCCGGCGTTCAGCGTGTAGAGCAAGATCGTACCGTCGGTGTTGCGGAAGGCTACGTCTTTCAGCTCGGTTCCGGCGGGTTCGTCGGAGGCGATGCGGACCGCGCCGGGCAGGAGGAACTTGCTGGCCTGGCCCAGGACGTAATAGTCCGCCTCGGGCTTTACCGTTGTCTTTTCAGGGGCTGAGGTGTCGATGGTCACCAGACCGCGGCAGGTATCGCAGCCGCCCACGTGGGGACCGCGATTCTGGTCGGTGGCGAGCGCCCACAGCACGTAGCTCTTGGCCCAGTTGCGCGTTACCGCGATCAACTCCGCCGCCTCCTGCGCCAGGACGTTGCCCTTCTGCCAGGTTCCGCCGCTGGCTTCGGTCACCCACTGGTCCTTTTGCGGAAACTCTTCGTGATTCTTCGTCATCACCGACGGTTCGCCGCCGTAGTGATGCCATGCGGTTCCAGCGGCTACGGCGTAGGCCTTGGGGTCCTTCAGCACGGTCTCGGGATATTCGGGCTTGTCCCAGTTGTGGTCGTAGGCCATCACTTTGGGGCTCAGGTGCGCGGCGGCTAGCGCCGGACCGAAGGAATTCGCGAAGAAAGCAGCCTGTTCGGTGGCCAGCATCTTCATGCCGCTATAGGTTGGCGGGTCGTAGAGCGGTTCGTTCTCCACGGTGATTCCGTAGATGGGCACGCCGGCGGCCTGATAGCCCTGAATAGTTTTCACCAGGTAGTTGGCAAAGGCCGTGTAGGCCTCCGGCCGCAGGCTGGAAGACTCCTTGGTGTCGGGATTCGACCCCAGCATCGACCCCGAGGTCTTCATCCAGCCCGGAGGGCTCCACGGCGTCAGGATCACTTTCAGATCGGGGTTGAGAGCCAGCGCCTTCCTGAGTTGCGGCAGGATGTACTCCTCGTCGTGCTTGATCGAGTAGTGCTCGAGGTCGTAGTCGTTGACACCGGCGGGGGTGGTGCAGGCCGTCGCCGCCTGCTGGCACAAGTCATCGTAGGAGTAGAAGGTGACCGCGAGGTCCGAGGATCCAATGGGCTGGCGCAGGAAACTTACAGCAATGCCGTCCTTGCGGCTGAAGAGCATCTTGAAGGCGGCGTCGGTCTGCGCCGGGGTGAGCTTCTTGGCGAAGAGCCAGGCGGCAGCGTCGGTGAGCGATGCGCCGAAGCCGTCGATCTGCTGGAAGCGTTGGCTGTCGTCTACGGCAATGAGCGCTGCCGGAGCGCCCTGGGCGGCTTTCGCCGAGAAATGCAGCGATGCGCGCTGCGAAAGAGCTTCAAGCAGGTCCGGGGTGGTCTGGTAGACGGCGACGGATTGTGCGTCCGCCCCGATTGCGGCAAGGACGGCCAGGGCAAGAGAAGCGGCAATCATCGTAGAGCGCGGCATGAGACCTCCTTGAAACAACAGAAGAATCCTAGTCCATTCGGCGCGTTCGCAAAAGAGCCGCAGATAATTGATTGCTCTTGGCTTGAGCATTTGAGAACCTGTAGAGGGAGTTTCTCCGATCGCGGCGAAGCTGGTAGTTCAGGCAGTGGGCGATGGAGATCAAGAGGACAAGGGAGGTGAAAATTGAATCGAAACGACCGTCAACCTGGCGAAGATCGGCTGAGACGCAGATTTTGGTTACTTTTTCTGCGTATATGGATGGTTGGCGCAATTGTAAGCCTGACAACGCTAACCATTCATGCACATGGACCCATGGAAAAACAGGAAGGGACGTTTTATATAGCGGCCATAGTCGTTCTTCTCGTCGGGCTGTTTTGGAAGAAGGTGTATGCAAACCCATTCTTCCAGTGGCAAACGTTTCCCTTCGCGTTCCTAACTGCGTACGTTGGCGCACTAATAAGGCACAGCCCTTTCAGTAGTTTCATCGCTGCAGTGTTCATAGTGTCCGAGGCGCTTGGCGTAATCGGATGGTTGCTATCGAGGCAGGGAAGGGCGACGGACGGGTCAGCGCGTGGCTAAAATCCTGATGACACTAATGCAAATGCAAAGTACTGATGAAAACGGGGGTAGCGGATATGGAAGGCTTGACGCTGTTGGGCGGGTACGTTCGCCTCGAACCTCTCGACCGCTGCCATGCCGATGGCCTGGCGGCAGCCTCGGCGGCCGACCCCGCGCTCTATCGCTGGACCTTCGTGCCCCAAGGCATCCTCGAGGCGGCAAGGTACATTGAGGCCGCCCTGGCCGCGCGGGACACGGGCAGCGCCGTGCCGTTCGCCATCGTTCGCGTCGAGGACGACGCCGTCATCGGGTCCACGCGCTTCTTCAATCTGGAGCAATGGCCGTGGCCGCCGGGCCATGCGCGCCACGGCCAGCCGTATCCCGACGTTTGCGAGATCGGCTACACGTGGCTGACCCGCCCGGCCATCCGCACCGCCGCGAACACCGAGGCGAAGCGGCTGATGCTGACGCACGCCTTTGAAACGTGGAAGGTACTGCGCGTCTGCCTGCACACCGACGCGCGCAACCTGCGGTCGCGCGCCGCCATCGAACGCATCGGCGGGCAGTTCGAGGGGATTCTCCGCGCCCATCGGATGTCAACCGACTACGCTGCGCGGGATTCGGCGCGATTCTCCATTGTTGCCGAGGAGTGGCCGGAGCTGAAGCAGCGGCTGTTCCAGGCCTCCTGACCTTATGCGCATCGTTCTGTCAGCCATTGCCGCGCTGCCCATCCGGCCCGGCCGCTTCTGTGCGTCTCATCTCAGACGGCGCAAGAGCCTTCGTTTCCGGCCCCAGCAGCCGCGAAGCCTTCCGCCCCGTGCGGGGCTCACAGCCTTTGGAGCGGAACACTGCGTCGTTCCCATTCCTGCATCCCATGCCACTTCAAGACCGAGCGCAAATTGCTGAGCCGGAATGACCGGCTTTCCTGCCAGCCTCCGGACTACACTCCTGGGTATAATGGCATCCTGAGCCTCGAAACCGGCAGTGGCTCAGACCGAGCGCGCGATGCTCGAGGGAACGCAGCAAGATGCCTCCACTGCGATAAGCGCATTCCACCCCCCTGGAGTCGCACATGAGCCGCTTTCCGTTTCAGGCCGCGAGCCCGGAGATTCGCCGCGCCCCACGTTCCGGGGCTGCACTGGCCTCCATCCGTGGGACTCTAGCAAAGCACATCCGAACCTGGCCGCTTGCGATTCCGGCCCTCCTGCTGGCGGTTCCTGGCACACTTGCGCAAGCCGTCCTCGGCCCACAACCGGTCGGCTCGCCGACTGGCGCGCAAAACGTGATCGTGACGGCGCAGGCCGCGGGCACGGTGGCCACTGTGGAAGTGCTGACAATGGGCGTGGCCGGGCTGGACTTCGCCAAGGGCCCCGGCGCGTTGAACTGCGAGAATGCGACCCTGGCGGCAGGCGCTACCTGCGGCGAGTCCGTCACCTTCACTCCCTCAGCCCCCGGCCTGCGCATGGGCGCGGTGGTTCTCGTGGACGGCAGCGGCAAGGTTCTGGGAACGACGTTCCTCTCCGGCACGGGATTGGGCGGATTGGGGGTTCTGGTTCCCGGCAACCTTCTTACGGTCGCAGGGGACGGAATCTATAAGGGGCCGGTGCTGGATGGCAGTCCGGCCACTGCGGCGTCGCTCTACCTGCCTACCGGCGTGACCCTGGACGGCGCGGGAAACTTGTACATCGCGGACAGCCTTCACAACCGGGTTCGCAAGGTCACGGCCTCCACCGGCATCATCTCGACCATCGCCGGCAATGGCAATCCAACCTATACAGGCGATAACGGACCGGCCGCGAGCGCAACCCTGAACGCTCCGTCGGGCGTGGCGCTGGATGGCGCGGGCAATCTCTACATTGCGGATAGCGGCAACAACGTCGTCCGCGGGATCGCGGCCTCCACCGGCATCATCGCCACGGTGGCCGGCAACGGGACGCTGGGAAGCGCGGGCAATGGCGTTGCGGCAACGGCGGCGGAACTCAATCAACCGCAGGGTGTGAGCGTGGATGTGAACGGGAACCTGTACATAGCCGACACATCCAACCACCTCGTTCGCAGAGTCGATGCCGTTTCGGGGATCATCACGACGATTGCCGGAAACGGAACTACAGATCCGACGACCGGCGACGGGAGCTACTCGGGAGATAACGGGCCGGCAATCCAGGCCGGGCTGAACTTCCCTTATGCGGCGGCCTTCGATGCCGCCGGTAACATGTATATTCCGGACTCCAAGAACGATGCTGTCCGCAAGGTTGCGGCCGTTAACGGCGTTGTGGCCGCGAGCAGCACGATTACCACATTTGCGGGGACCGGCGTGCCGGGCTTTTCCGGCGACGGCGCAGCCGCGACGGCGGCGACTCTTTGGTCTCCCGAGGGAGCTGTTACCGACCCTGCCGGAAATCTGTATATCGCGGATACGCAGAATGCCAGCATCCGGAAGGTGAGCTCGGCGACCGGGTTCATCTCCACTGCGGAGCAGAGCGGCGTTGGCGAAGACCTCAGTGGAGGGGTCTTCAACAGGGTGAGCCTTTACGGACCGATCGGGCTCTTTCTGGATGGCGGCGGCAATCTTTATGTCGCCGACTCCCTGAACATGGTTGTCCAGGAGATACAGAGCAACTTTGCCGTTATCGATTTCAGCAACGGCCCCAACAACACGACGATCACCGTCCGCCAGGGAGAGAAATCCGCGCCGCAACTCCAGGAGGTCGAGAACGACGGCAACGCGCCATTCGATGTGACCGCCATCGGCTTCGGCATCAATGCCGCGATCGATCCGGCAACCACGACCTGCGTCCTGAGCCCTCCCCCGATGGCGGTGAACGAAGATTGCGAGATCGGCGCGGTCTTCGCTCCCTCCACAACGGTCGTGATTCCGCCCCCAATGACGCAAGAACAGTTGACCGGCAGCATCGACGTGGCCGCCAGCACGGTGAACACTCCTTTGGCGACCCCCGTTTTCACCTCAGTGAAAACGGGGGATGTTTTGTCATCCCACCCAAGATGCGCCATGCTTATACGGACCACGATTCCCTCGACGTTTACCATCTCCTCCTCCATCCGCAGCTTATTCAGGCGCGCTATGTCGAGGTGGTGAGTCTAAGCGGATTCTTGTCTTTTTTCACCGTGGAACCCCTCCTTAAGGTTGACGCCCGCTTCCGCTACGGACTGGAGTTGAACCCGGAGCAGTTGGTCAAGGTCAAGTCGCTCATGGAATTGATCGACGCGGAAAGTCATGCTCCCGGGTCTCACGAAGGAATCGTGGAGCCGTTGACCATGCTCGGATTAATCGGCTTGCTCTGCCGCTACTATACCCAGAGCCATGTGGTGGCCAAACAATCGAACCATCCCCATTTCCGGGCGGTTCATTCTGTCTTCGAGATGATCAAGACTCGTTACGCGGAAGAAGCTCTCCCTGGACGACCTGGCGAACGTGACGCGCCTGCAAAAAAACTATTTTTGCCGTATCTTCCGTGAGGCGACTCAGTTGACTCCCATGGAATATCTCAACTATTATCGGTTAAATATGGGGAAACGACTCCTGGCCAGCACCGAGATGACGGTCACAGAGATCGCCCACGAAACGGGCTTTTATGATTCCGCGCATTTTTCCAACCTGTACCGCAAATATTTCGGGTCCTCTCCATTGAAAGCCCGTAAGGTCGCTGCGCCGTGAAATATGCAACCGCGCATCACCCTTCGCGAGGTGGCCCGCAGGACGGGATACGCCGTGTCCACAGTCTCCAACGCCTTGCGCAACCCGGGACGATGCCACCAGCGACCCGGACAAAATTC
>CAWCWQ010000041.1:0-12111 GCA_963799145.1 uncultured Acidobacteriaceae bacterium
CCTCATAATCGTACTTTATCAATATACACTAGATAATACATCAGTCGAAGTCGATAGAGCCGTTCTATTGTATATTTGTGTTGAACAGACAAGAAGGCGGAAATCGGGTTTGGAACGAAAAGCTGGTGGTTAAAGGGTGAAATGCAGGAATGCTAAACACTGTACGGCAAGGTAGGCGCTGTCCGGACAAAACCCCTGCGGGGTTTTGTCCAGCCACCACCATTTCTCCAATCCGCCTGCGGCTACTCGGAAAAATGGTTGCGCATCTTGCTCAGGGCTACGCCCCATAAGCGCTAACTTGTATGGTTCATTTTTCGTCGATTAGGCTTGCTTTTGCCGGTTGGGTGACATAGTTTCCGACTATGGATGATCCCCGTGTTATGGACGAAGACTGGCCCCTTTTGCTCTCGATGATGCCGAGCGGGTGGCAAGAGTTGGCGAGAGAGACGCAAGCGCTCAAAGGTTTGCGACAGGATAAAGACGTGAGTGTGTGTTTGCGCATTCTTCTGCTCCATCTGGCCTGCGGTTATTCCCTGCGCGAGACGGCCGTGCGGGCGCGGGAGGCCCAACTGGCCGACCTCTCGGATGTGGCGCTTCTCAAGCGCTTGCGCAAAAGCAAGAACTGGCTACAGGCGCTCTGTTGCCGGTTGCTGGAAGAACAAGCGACACTGACCCGTCCTGTGACCGGCCTTTCTCTGCGGCTCATCGATGCCACGGTCGTCCAGGAACCCGGGCCGACAGGGAGCACATGGCGTATTCACTACAGCCTGCGCTGGCCCCAGCTCAGCTGCGACTACTTCGAGTTGACTCCGGCCCAAGGCAAGGGGAACGGCGAGTCGCTGACGCATTTTCCGGTGCAGGGCGGGGAACACCTGCTGGCCGACCGCGGCTATTCCAATTACGCGAGCGTTCAGCATGTGGCGGCCCATGGGGCCGTGGTCACCGTCCGCCTCAATCCCCAGGCCGTTCGTTTAGTCGATGCGGCGCAAAAGCTCTTCGCCTTGCGGCAAAAGCTGCGCAGTCTCAAAAAAACCAGCCAAGTGGGCTGCTGGCCGGTGGCGTTGACCGGCGCCGCGGGGCAGACGCCGGTGGCGGGCCGGCTGTGTGTGTTGCGCAAAAGCCAGGCCGCGATCGCCAAGGCGCGCGCCACGGCCATCCGCAGCGCCAATGGCTTGCGGCCCAACAAAAGCAACAGGCGCTCGCCGACCAGATCGCCGCGACACGCATCTGGAGAATTGACCGCAAGACCGGCGACGTGTCCTACGCACTCAACGGGCAAGTTTCCGTCATTGACCGCGGACGCATTGTCACCGTGCTCAACCAAGATAAAGCAGCCGTCCTCTTCGGATTGGAGATGGCCATCCAGAAATACGGATCACGCATCGCGTGTACCGGCACCGTAGAGTGGAAGCGGATGGTCTCAAAGGTCGCGGCGCAACACGGGATCTCCGTCCAATTCACGGACCCGGAGATGCAACAAGCCCTCCGCCTTCTACAACGTCTGGCAAATCCACGCCAACGCCATCAGGAAAGAGGCGGCAGGTAGCCCGTGATCGCGGATATGCGACAGCCTCCTGCCAAATGCCCCGTAGAGACTATGCGAGAGTCGTCTGTGTTTGGTTCTTCAGTTTATGAACGAAGGCGAAATAGGCCACCATCACGCGAAATGCCTTGGACCGATTCACACCGCCAAGAACCTCTCCGCCAACTCTTTCCAGTTCATCGGCAATCTCGAAGGTCAAAGGAAATACGAACGCGGTGTCGATACTCTGAAATGGAATGTTCAGCCACTGGTTGTTGTAGAACGCAACAAGCTGCGCTTGGGCGGCCTTGCTCTTGAAACTCATGATGATGTGCTCGGCCAGGGCGCTTTTCCTGCGGACTTTGAGCACGGCAAAAAGCTGGCTGAAATGGCTCTTGGTGAATTTGGAATCGACGGTGAGCCGGAGTTGAGTGCGCGTCTCTGCGGGAGAAACGATTTTGCGCTTCGGTCGGGCAGTGGCTTTCTTTGCGGCAGGCATGTGGTTTCCTTGTCGATACGTATCTTACAGCATTAGTATATGAACGCGGAAGACCACACGGCAAACGATTGTTGCAAAAAGAGTTTACGCGAAAGATGCGCCGGAGAGTGTAGTGGGTTCATTGCATGGAAGTGAGGGACGCCGAATGAACCGCAACAAGTCTAACCGTGGGGAGGGAGGGAGAAAAGGAATCCAGCCAGGGATTCGCGGCGGCCGTAACAGGATACAGTAACGCGGGCATCAGGCACCGCCGGTCATTGCCCGTGGCGTAGGCGCCCCCCGGCGACGCTACCGCCGGTAGAATTCTGAATACAACAGCTTGTACGAGAAGGCCGTCTTGAGCAACACTCAAATGCAGGGAAACGATGAGCATTTTCGTGAAATGACGATTTTGCTTGACGGAACATCCCAGAAGTGGGATAAATAATGACACGGAAACCTGTACCGGGTGAAAAGCCTCTCTACTGGATTGGATCGTCGCTCAAGGACATCTCTCGATTTCCACCCGAGGTTCAGCGCACTGCCGGTTTTGCTCTCAGCGCGGCTCAATACGGCGGGAAGCATCCGTCGGCAAAACCTTGGAAGGGCGAAGGGCCGGGAGTTCTGGAGGTCGTTAAAAACCATGACGGAGACACGTACAGGGCG
Source organism: uncultured Acidobacteriaceae bacterium (assembly GCA_963799145.1). GTDB lineage: Bacteria > Acidobacteriota > Terriglobia > Terriglobales > Acidobacteriaceae > Telmatobacter. The sequence goes on from CAWCWQ010000041.1 coordinate 2,667, forward strand.
CTCTACACCGTTCGCTTTGCGAATGCCGTCTATGTCCTGCACGCGTTTCAGAAAAAATCGCCGCATGGAATTGCGACCCGGAAATCCGACGTTGCTTTGGTCAAAGAGCGTTTGAAGTTGGCACAACAGGATTACGAGGAAAGATATGGCTAAAGGCATCACAGAACAGGTCATCCGCAGCAGCGGCAATGTCTTTGCCGATATGGGACTGCCGGATGCGGCGGAACTCGACACCAAGGCCCGGCTGGGAGCCGCCTTGAACCTGATTGTCGAGCGGCAGAGGCTCACCCAGGCAGAGATTGCAACCGCGCTCGGCATCAACCAACCCAAGGTCTCTGCACTCCTGCATTACAAGCTGGAAGGCTTTTCAGTCGAGCGCCTGATGCACTTTCTCGTGGCACTCGGCCAGGACGTGGAGATCGTCGTCAGGTCCAAGCCAAGCTCCCGTTCCGCCCGCATTGCCGTCAAAGCCGCCTGATTCTGCGAGCTTCATTTTGTTTGGCGAGCTCAAGGAAAGTCCGGCTCCGCGCAAGGATACTCCGCAGGGCGGAGTTGATTCTCATTCCCATGCATCGCATGGCACAAAATCAAAGGGCAGTCAGGGAGGACAACCGCCAACCGTGGACAACCATGAGCAATAGAGGTGACGGCACGTGTTTTTGAGGAAGGAAAGTTTCAGATGGACTGTGCTGCACCCTACGGCCTCGGCACCCTGCCCGCGAGCCATCTTCGCCAACCATTGCCTTACCGTATGATTTTTCGCTCCGTAAACTGGACCTTATAGGGTTACGCTTTGTACGGTCCACCAAACAACCGAGGCGTCGTGGTGCGTCAACACCGCCGACGCCTCTAACCAATCAGCCTGTTCAGGAGGCTTCATGGCTACCCGTAATTCTATCGAATCCACTCTCGTCCGCTTTGCCCGGCATCTGCACGCGCGGCGCGGCCTGGCCGAGGCCACCGTCCACAACTACGTCTCCGCGATCCGGCGCCTCGCGCCCGTGATCGGCTTGCAGCCCACTCCGAAGGCGGTCGAGCAGCAGATCGAGCGGATGCACAAGGCCGGAGCCTCCTACTCCCACATCGTCAACACCTCGATTGCTCTCGAAGTCTATTGCGCCCTTATCGGACGGCCCATCAAGCTGGGTCGTCCGCAGAAACCTCATCACCTGGTGCGCGGCACGTTGTCCGAGGCGGAGGTCACGCTGCTGATTGCGGCGGCGCGTACCCTGCGCGAACGCACGATGATTGCGACGCTTGCCTACGCCGGTCTGCGCAACAAGGAGCTTTGCCGGCTGCGAATCCGCGATGTCGATCTGGGCGGCCAGACGCTGCACATTCAGGCTACGAAAACGCAGAAGGACCGCTACACGCACATCTCCGCGCCGTGCGTGAGCCTGTTGGCGGAGTACCTGCGCGAGCGCGGTGGCCAGCCCAGCGACCTGGTGTTTGTGTGTTTCCGCAGTGGGAAGCCCTATTCGCAGCAGAACTTGCGCAAGATGATTCGCACTGCGGCAAAGCGTGCGGGACTGAAGAAACGTGTTTACCCTCATTTGCTTCGACATTCACTGGCCACGAACCTACTCCATCGAGGTGCACACCTCTTGGCAATCAAGGAGCAGCTCGGCCACGCATTTGTGGAGACGACCATGATCTATGTCCACTCCAGCCCGGAGCAAACCCAATTGCAGTATCGGATGTATGCCCCGTCCTACCTCTGAACCCTTGCGGGCCGAAGAGAGCTTCGGTCCGCGGGTCAATTCCGCTTTGCGATCAAAGGAATACCTGAGGAGACCATCATCGGGTTTAAGATGACCCATCTATCCCGGCAAAGCCATCACCGAAGCTCTATTCGATCGCTCCAGATCATGCTCGCGCATCGCACGGCGTAATTTTATCGATGACCAATGCGAACAAGCGCACGGGATTTTCCGCATGGGGTGTGATGTGATACCGCTCACATAGCCGCCATGCTCGGGATACCTGCTGATTACTTATGGGTAAATATCGCATCTCCCGGTTATCCACGGAACGACAAGATTTTAGCAAAAAGTAACCTTGACGCAGGGGAAGGACGTGTATATACCTCCTGAATCAGTTTTACAACTCCGCATGTTTTTGACGAGTTCTTCTGTCTTCCGCCGTCTCTGCTCGGAGAGACCGAAGAAGTCATCGTTGCCGTTCTCTATGCCGGCAAACACGTCTTGCGAAGCTCAGGTATCGATCGTGATGATCGCGGCGCCTCCGCCTCCTCCGGGACCCTCCCCGGAGCAAGTGCAACTCGAGACTCGCCTGGCACTGCACAGTGTCTTCTTCCAGACCGATCAGCCCAGGACCGAGAGACCCCATGGCGGCCTCGTGACGAGCCAGGAGGGAACTCTGACCACCCTCGCATCGGACTTCAAGAAGTACCTCCAGTTCAAGCCGGAAGCCCACCTGACCTTGAGCGGACATGCCGATGTGCGCGGATCGGTCGAGTACAACCAGGCGCTTTCCGAACGCCGCGTGGCTCGCACAAAGCAGTTTCTGGTTGAACAGGGTCTTCCCGAAGCCAGCATTGAAACCCATGGCCTTGGCAAGGAGCAAGAACTCACCGCCGCCCAGGTGAAAGATCTGGTCGAACAGAATCCCGATCTGAGCACAGCGGAGCGGGACAAGATCCTCCACGACTTGACCGTCGTTGTGCTGGCTCAAAACCGCCGCGTAGACGTCGTTCTGAGCACCACGGGCCAGGAATCGGTGCGCCTGTACCCGTTCAACGCTGCCGATTCCCTGACTCTCCTCGACGAGAGGAATCTCGCGACCGGGAAGAAGGCCGCGACCGCAACCAAGAAGAAGTCACTTAACCCGCCGGCTCACAACTGCGGCGGGGGTGTGCCAGCTGGCGCGGCATCGAAGGCTATTCCATGATGGTCAATAGAGGGCAGACCGGCCTCCGCGCTTCGAATAGCATTCAAGTCGATTGGAGTGTGAAATGAGTCATCTTACCAGATTTGGACGGTTGCCGCTGCTTGCCCTGGCGACAATGCTTTGCACCGTTGGATGCCGCGCGAATCAAGACCAGGTATCCGCTGCGCAGGACCAGGCATCGGACCCGGCAGCGAGCAACATGGCCCCCGCGTCAGCAGACTCGGGCGCTCAGGCGCCCGCGCAGGCGAGCGATCAACAGAGCGCCCCGCTGCAAGTCGGTTACAACTCCCAGCTTAGCCAGCCGCCGCCCGATTCTGGAGGCAACTACAGCCAGGCATCCGGCCAGCCTTCGGAGGATTCCGGCTACGGCGAGCAGCCGGAATACACTGCCGACCAAGCTCCGCCGCCGCTGCCGGACTACGATCAGCCGCAGGCTCCCGGAGACGGCTATCTCTGGACGCCCGGCTACTGGGGTTGGGATCAGGGAGACTATTATTGGGTGCCCGGCGCGTGGGTTCAAGCACCGTACGAGGGCGCCTTGTGGACGCCCGGCTACTGGGGCTACTACCACGATCATTACCGCTTCTACCGCGGCTACTGGGGCCAGTATGTCGGCTTCTATGGCGGCGTCGACTACGGATTCGGTTATGTCGGCTACGGGTACCAGGGCGGCTACTGGGGCGGCGGGCACTTCAACTACAACCGCTCAGTGAACAATGTGAACATCAGCGTGGAGCGCAACGTCTACAACCGCTCAGTTGGAGGTAACGGCAGGGGCGGCGCGCGTGTGAGCTTCAACGGCGGATCGGGCGGGATTCAGGTGCGTGCGAGACCCGCTGAACTGGTGGCGCTGCGTGCGCCCCACGCCGCTCCGATGACGGCGCAGGTGCAAAATGAGCGCGCCGCCAGCACCAACCGTGCTCAGTTTGCAAGTGTCAATCATGGCCGTCCGGCCAGCGTGGCGGTCAACCAGCCGCTTGCGGCGGATCGTAACGTAAGGGCCCCTGCCGCGCTACAGTTACGCAATCAGGCTGCGGCGCAGCAGCAACAGAGGCAGGAAGCGCCGCAACAACGTCAGGCGATCCAGCAAGAGCAGCAGCACCAGGCTATGCAGCAACCGCAGCAACACCAAGCGGCTCAGCAAGAGCAGCAGCACCAGGCTGTGCAGCAACAGCAACAACGCCAGGCGACTCCACAACAGCAGCAACAGAGGCAGGAAGCGCCACAACAGCGTCAGGCAGTCCAGCAGGAGCAGCAGCACCAGGCCGCACAGCAACAACAGCACCAGGCCGCGCAGCAACAGCAGCAACAACAGCACCAGGCCGTCCAGCAACAGCAGCAGCACCAGGCGGTTCAGCAACAACAGCGTCAAGCCGCTCCGCAACAACAACAGCAACGTCAGGCGGCTCCTCAACAGCAGCAGCAGCGTCAGGCGGCTCCGCAACAGCACCAGGCTGCTCCGCAAAAGGAAGAGGAGAAGAAGAAGTAGCGTCCTTCAGGGCATTCGGGCTGGGTTCTGTCAGAGTCATAGCAAGGGGTGCGCGCCTGCTTCGCCATCAGCACCGGACGGCGGAGTAGGCGCTTGACCTTGGACGGGCTAGGCTGATAGAGAAGCTTCCAGTTCAACTAACAGGGAGGAACGATGAGTTTAGCCCGCTTGCGAGCGATCATGATGCTCATTGTTCTGTTGCTGTTTCCCTGGCACAGGCGGGCAGAAGCCTACTCCCTTCTGACCCACGAGCAGCTCATCGACCTCACTTGGCAGGATTCCATCGTTCCCCTGCTCCTCGGCCGCTATCCGAACCTGACCTCCGCCGACCTCGAGACTGCCCGATCCTACGCATACGGCGGATGCATTATCCAGGACATTGGCTATTACCCCTTTGGCGACCGTTCCTTCTCCGACCTGACTCACTATGTCCGCTCCGGAGACTTCGTCGTCAGTCTCTTCCGCAATGCGACCAACGCCAATGAGCTTGCCTTCGCCGTTGGCGCGCTTTCCCATTACATCGGCGACACGATCGGCCACTCCACAGCTACCAACCTTGCCGTAGCCGTCGAGTTTCCCAGCCTCCGCGCGAAGTACGGCACCGAGGTGAACTACGCCCAGGGAGAGCGCCAGCATGTTCAGACCGAGTTCGCCTTCGACATCGACGAGATCGCGCATCACCGCGTTGCCCCGGTCCACTATCTCCGCCATATCGGGCTCCAGGTGCCTGTGCGCCAGCTTGCCCTGGCCTATTACCAGACCTACGGCCTGACCGAAGACTTCTCCGGCACGCGCGGCCGCCGATTGAACGTACGCGGATACCGCTTTGCCGTTCGTAACTTCATCCCACGCATCGCCTACGCGGTCACACTGCTGCGCCGGAACCGTGAACCCGTGGAGGCGGATACTCCGGAGCGAGTTGCATTTAACAAGGAAGTGGCCGCGATCGCGAACGAAGCCGACTGGCAAGCCTACCGCCGAAGGCCGGGAATTGGAACGTATACTCTGGCGGGCCTCATCTTCGTTGTTCCCAAAGTTGGTCCCTTGAAGCTGGTTGCAGTCAAGGGCCCCACTGAGGCCACTGAAGCCGGATACCTTCACAGCGTCGTGCTGTCCACCGCGGCTCTTCGCCGGAGGATCGCCCGCTTCACGCCTAACACCGCTGGAAAGCCCATGCCGCACCCTTCGCGGGATCCACGTCATCCGCTGCCCAATCGCGATCTCGACACCGGGCGTGTGGTGCAGCCCGGCGGGTATTCGCTCACCGACTCGGCCTATGCCGATCTCCTCCATCGCCTCACGCGCCCACCCGCGCAGCCCATTCCTCCAGGCATCAAGGAAGACATCCAGGCCTACTATGCCAATCCAGACTCGCCCATCGCGACCAAGAAGAATCCCGCGAAGTGGGCCGAAGTGCAAGCCGACCTTGCCACGCTCGCCTCCATGCCAACCAGCACCGAGCCGGTGCCCTATCCCACCTACGGCGAGGATCCAGACCTCACCCCGTAGATGAAAGCGGTGGGGATCCGAAGCACCGGAGCCGGCGATCAGATAGTAGGAAAGGTCATGGCATTCCTACCCTGCCGATAGCGGCAAGCAACTCCCTTGGATCGAGGTCGAATTGTTCTGGCCAACGCGGTCAGTGTCATCGAGGACTTCTCCCGGCGCGTAAGTACACCGAGTATTCGATAATCGGAATGGCAAGCTCCAAGGATCTTCACCTTTGCTTGCAATTGCAAGAAAAGAAGATTCCGATTCCCGGTGGTTGCGCAAATTGCCCCCGAAAATGCAAAGCGGCGAAGCTCAAAAGCCCCGCCGCTTCGTGTACCATCCGCCGCATGGTTCAGCAGCTATAGGTTACCGGCGTCCGCCGCCACCTTCGTGTCCACCACCACCTCCGGCGCCGCGCGATGCGCCGCCAGCATCGTGTCCACCGCTGCTGCTATGCGAAGCAGAGGCGTGGGATGCATTCGAAGTGCTGGTACGCACTGTCGCCGTGCGACCTGCGCTGGGACGCGCCCCTCCGGCATTGTTGCCGCCATAATTGGTTACCGTGGCATGAGAACCGCCTGCATTCGCATGGTATGCGCTGCCGCCGCCGGCCCGAACTGGCGTTCTGCCGCCTGCAAAGCTGCTGCGATTGGCCATGGCCCCGCCGCCGCCGCGGTAGCTTCCGCCGCCGCCGTCACTGAAGCGATGGCTGCCCCAGCCGTGGCCATAACCCCAGCCGGCCCATGGGCCCATGCCCAGGAAGACACCACCGTAGAAGTATCCCGGCCCATAGAAGCCGTAGGGCGCGCAGGCGTAAGGCGCGTAGTCATAGTAGCCGTAGGAGCAGGTTGGCTGAATGCCGATGCCGACGACGATTTGCGCGCGTACCGCTGGCGCAATGGCCAAGCCCGCGAGCAGTATTGTGGTGCCAAGTAAAGTTCTGAATCCGCGCATTTGTGACCCCCTTAAGGTATCTGCGATTGGTTGTGTTGCGTGGGATGCTGCCCAACCGTAAAGATCGACCCGGTTCGAGCTGCCGCCATAAGGGGTCCCGTTTGTTAACGAATGCCCATAACTTTGCCGGGGCCGACATCTATCTGCCCTTACACCTTTAACTCTAGCGGCGGGAGCTGCCCGTGTCTGAGCAGAACAGTGCACATGATTGCACGTGGATGCGCCGCCATGACTGCTTGACAATCTGCAATGGAGCAAGAGTCGGTATTCTAATCGCCACGGGATTCTGGAGCATTTCAATCGACCGCCGCATCGGAAAGTTTGCGCTTGACAGCTTCGACAATCGGAATGACGGGCTTCAATATTGCGTTGACGATCGGGACGACTGGCTTCAGGATCGATCCAACTTTATTTATAACGGGCTTGAGAGCAGCACCGACGAGGGGAAGGACCGGCCTTTGGGCGTTGTGATCCGGCAGTTGGTCGAGAAGAACCACATTCAGGAGAGACTTGTTGACCTGGATGCGGCCATTGTAACTGATGTAACCCAACGCGCGAAAACGATTCATGAAGAAGCTGACGCGAGACCGCGTGGTGCCGATCATTTCCGCCAGTGTTTCCTGTGAAATGGGAGGAATGAAGGTTTCGCGCTCTCCCGGCTTGCCAAATTCCGCCATCAGCAGGAGAATCCTCGCCAGCCGCTTTTCGCTGGAATTGAAGAGCTGATCGACGAGATCGGCCTGAGTTCGCATGCTGCGGGTCAGCATGAACTTCAAGAAGAAGTCCGCGAACGAGGGTTCATCGTGCATCGTGCGTGTCATCTCATCTCTCGTAATCTTGAGCGCCACGCAAGTATTGACAGCAGATGCTGTTGCCAAACGCAATCCCGGAATGGAAGCCAGCGACTCCTCTCCGACGAAGTCGCCGACGGAGAGAAGCGTGATTGTGGCCTCCTTGCCGTTCTGCGCCACGACAGTAAGTTTGGCGCGGCCCTGCTGGAGATAGAAGACAGTGTCGGCCGGATCTCCCTGGGAGAAGAAGGCTTCTTTGGGTTCCAACTCGACGATCTTTCGGCCAAGCCCAGCCTTTGCAAGAAAGGCGGCGCAATCGAATGTACTCTTCATGTTTCTGTTCCTCAATATAAAGCTCCGTTTCAAACGGTTTACCCGGTGTGATGGATTGAGGCTTACGGACGAACCCCTTGGATCGAGAACGGCCGGTGACGAAAGCGAATCCATCGACGACTGCGGGAGAATAGATACAAATCGGAGGGTCTGGGCTCAGATCTGATCCTGGCATCTGCCAACGCAGGCCCGAGCAGCCGTGAGAGGGGGCTGCCACATGATTGGCAGACTGCCCCGCAATTGAGGGTAGTCACACTCAAACACTTCCCATTGTCTTGTTTGGCTGAGAGCCGTGTCTGTATCGTTTTGCTCACACCGGAAATTGGCTCACGAAGCTGGCGCGGCAAGCTTTGACAAATCGAATGATCGCCGGGCCAGGCGGTCATGATGCCGGCCAACAGAAGAGAGCAGAATGACCGGCAACACGGGAACTCGCACCTGCCAGTTCCCCGCTTTTGCTACCACCATTGCATTGGGTGCTCCGAGGCAACCTTCACGTCGCTCTCAGGCTTGGCTGAACGAAGAAGCAAGAGCGGACATTGCACCAGCTTGACGACCTTTTCGGCGATCGAGCCGAAGACCAGCGGATGCCAGCCGGAGATGCCGTGCGTGGAGATCACGAGCATATCGATATGCTCGCGATCGATTACCTCCATGATGTTTCCCGCTATGTCATTGCCGACTTCGACGCTGGATGTCAACTTCACTCCTCTGGCCGCAAGAACCGCATGACACTTAGCCAGATTTCGCTCTGCAAAAGCTCGCGCCTGCTGAATGAACTCGGCCTCGGGAACGAAATCGGGAAGAGTCGTGGTAGGAAACATGGGGATTACGTTGACGAGGTAAAGTTCGGCGTGAAAGTGCGCCGCTAGATCGGCCGCCATCTCCAAAGCCGCCTGGGATGAGGGGCTGAAGTCGATGGGCAACAAAATCTTAGTGGGAATGGAAGGGAAAGCACGAACGTCAGGCATGACTCTCTCCTCGCCGAATTATGAGATCGGCTGGAGTCCCATTCTCATCTAACTGTGTAAGCAAAAGCTGTGCTCTATTGGACAACTTCCGCGCAGCCAGAAAATTGTGACGGTGTTGGGTGCGCGCGCCGCAGGCAGCGGGCTGCAACAAGACAACTGACTTCGGCTGAGAGCAAATGTGACCATTCATTGAGCTTCCCGTTCTGGCATGATCTCAGTGGACCTGGCCAATCGCCAAGATGTGTCATTGAAAGTGACCTCTGTGTTTGGAAGTGGCTATGCCTGATGGAGGAGAGCTCTTGAAGCCATCATTCGAGAAATGGGAGAAGTGGGATTCGCAGCCTCTGTGTGTCCGCCATAGGGATCTGGCGCGCAGACAAGGAAGGTGGCCGTTCTCGAAGTCTCATGGCATAAAGATCGGCACGGCGATACTTCAGCTGTTGGCGACTGCCGCTCTCGCAGCTCTCCCAGTGCTGGCAAGATCGCAAGCGCAGTCCTTTTCGGGA
>CAWCWQ010000042.1:0-15813 GCA_963799145.1 uncultured Acidobacteriaceae bacterium
AAATCACGAGTGCGTTCACCAACAAAAGATAAACACCGGTGGATGAACCGGTTATGCGGAGGCCGGATTCGCAGTGGCGGGCTCTCCCGGCCTTTGCGGCCGGGCGCGACCTACTGCACCGTCCCCTGCGGCCGCAACCGGCGCAGGTCCAGGGCGCACTCGACGGCATTCTGCGCGTTCAGGCGCAAATTGTCGCAAGCCGCCCACAGCCACAGCCGGGAGGTCACATTCGGGTTGCGCCCGCCGCTCACTTCGGGGCGCAGCCGGACCAGCACATCGTTCTGGCCGGTGGCGGCCAGGTTCGAAGGCGAATCCGTATCTTCGAGCACCAGGTCCACGTGGTCGCCGCTCAGCGCCTCTTCGAGCGCGGAGATCTCCACGGGCCGCTCCAGTTCGACGGCGATGGAAAACGTGTGGCCGTGAAAGACCGGGGCATGAATCACCTGCAAGGCCAGCGCCGGCCAGCGCCCGCCGGCGAGGGCGTCATAATGGCGGCGAATTCTGCGCCTCGACCGCGCTCAGGCTGACGGCGGAGTTCTCGCCCAGGCCGCCGAGCAGGTTATAGGCCGCCTGCGCGTCGTAGATTGCGCGCGGCAGCCCCTGGAAGCTGAGCAGGTTCACGGTCTGCTGGTGCAGCTCGTCCATGGCGGCGCGGCCAAATTCGCTGGCCGGCTGCAGCAGCGTGGCGGCGGCAAAGCGCACCGGCGCGGCCTGTTGCAGCCGCTCCAGAAGCAGCGCCAGCGCCAGCGCCGCTGGATGGGCGGGAACCACGGCGGGCGTAAACAGGTCAGGGGCGGCCGCTGCGGAACCCAGCCAGGGAGCGCGCACCAGCACGCCCGTCTCCTGGTCCAGCGCGCCGGAGAGGTCGAGTACCGTGGAGCCGGAGCGCAGCGCCTGGCGCCAGTGCTTGCGGGTCAGGTTCTCAGTGCCGCAGAAAAACGTGAAGTCCACGCGTTCAAAGGCGTCCGTCGCCAATGGGCTGGACGAAGGTAATCTCGTCGCCCACCTGGTCCAACTGGCCGTGCGCGTTTTCCTCGTCGAGAAGGACAAACTTGGCGGCCGCCAGAGGCGACTCCGCCAGCGCTTCCTTCAACTCCCGGCCCAGCAGGGTAGAGGCTCCGGCAATGGCGATCTTGTACACAATGCATCCTCGTTTGTCTTGATGGATTATGAAGGTGTCACGGAGTCCGGCTCTGGCGCAGCTGCTTCGGGGCCGGGAATGCCGGCTGGCGTTCTTCTTGCGCCGCCGCGACCAGGAGTACGCCGCCCGCGCCCAGATGCCGGAGAACATGTAGATCAGCCCGATCGCGAACAACGCCACATTCGAGAACCGGAAGATGACATAAAAGATTGGCGGCCAGCACAAACAGCAGTTGGAATGGATGGCTGCGCGAGAAGTTGATCTCCTTGCCCGACCAGAACCGCCAGGTGCTGACCATGAGGAATCCGCTCAGCCCCACGAGAATCAGCCAGGGAATCGCAATCCACCACCACCAATCCTCGATGGGAATGCCGTAGCAGAAGTGAACGGTGGCGGCCAGCAGTCCCGCCGCCGCGGGAATCGGCATGCCCACAAAGTACTTGCGTCCCGGCCGGCCGGGATTGCGCGGCTGGGCATCGTGGCTGATATTGAATCGCGCCAGCCGCGAAACCCCGCCGATGAGGAACAGAAAGCAGATGAAAGCCCCGGCCTGCTGCAGGTGCTGGTGCAACTGCGGGTTGATGGAATCGGGCAAGAAATGAAAGCCCCAGATGAGCGCCAGCAGGCTGGGCGCCACGCCAAAGGTGATGGCGTCGGCCAGCGAATCCAGCTCCTTGCCGAACTCGCTGGTGGTGTTGGTCATGCGGGCAATGCGGCCGTCGAGCGCGTCGAAGGGAATGGCGAAGAGGATGGCGATGGCCGCCCAGTCCAGATGCGTTTGCGCGTCGCCGCTGATGGCCTTGATGGTCTCGGTGATCGAGAAGAAGCCAGCGGCAATGTTGCCCACGGTAAACAGCGAGGGCAGCAGGAACATTCCGCGCCGCAACCGGGCCTGCGCCTTGGCTCTGGCCAGAGCGGGATCGCGGCCGTTCACAGCGGCTCTCCATCCGGCATGGCCGCCAGCACGCTCGATCCGCCCTTGACCCGCTGGCCTACCTTGACCCGCAGAATCAGCCTCGGCCGGCAGCAGCACATCCACCCTGGAGCCGAACTTGATCAGCCCCACGCGCTGGCCGCGCTCCACGGCGTCGCCCTCGCTGAGGTTGAAGACGATACGCCGCGCCAGCAGGCCGGCAATCTGCTTGAAGGTGACCTCGATGCCCTCGCCCTTGTACCGTGACCATATTCTGCTCGTTGCGGTCCGCCGAGGCAGGATTCATGGCGTTCAGATATTGGCCCTTTTGATAGTGCACGCGGGTGAGCACGCCGCCGATCGGCGAGCGGTTCACATGCACATCGAAGACGCTGAGGAAGATGCTGATCCGCTGCCTGGGCCCTTCGGGAGTGGCGAGTACGGCCGTCTCGGTGACCAGCCCGTCTCCGGGCGACACAATCAACCCGTCGCCGTCGGGAATTGCACGCTGGGGGTCGCGGAAGAACCAGAGAAAAAAGGCCGCCAGCAGCACGGGCGCAATGCCCCACGCCCAATTGCCCGTGGCCCAGCCCAGAGCCCCCGCCACCGCCATCAAGCTCAAACCGTAGATGTAACCGTCACGAACCATTGTCCCAAACGATTATACGGTGCTTTCGCTTGGACTCGCGGCGATCGCGCTCAACGGCTCCGCAGACTGACGATCCGCGCGCGGTGCAAGGCGCACACTACCCACGCCTAACCCACCGGGCACGGGACGATACCGCGCGTACCCAGAGAAGCAGGCCGAAGGTCAACCGATTCGCCCCGCAAGGACCAAGCGATTGCGGGCTCTATGCAAGCGCCGGCAACTGCCGTTCCAGGGCGAAGATCAGGTCTTTGGCGTGCAGTTTCAGCTTCTTCAGGCGCACTTCCTCAAGCTGTTCTTCCACGGAGAGATACGGCTTTTGAAGCAGATCCTCCAACCGCTGAGCGTAGCGGCGATGTTCTGCGTGCAGGCGATCGATCTCTTCGCTCAGCGTTGGATCCTGTACTTCATCCATCAAGCACCTCCTACAGTAACTGAACATTTACATATATCGCTATTGACGTGTAAACGGCAAGAGGGAAAGAGATCGAAAGTCATTTGAAGCTGTGGATTCCATGGCGAAGTACGCTAGGGGTTGTTTGAGAGCGCAGGTACGATCCTCGCCTGTGAAGTCGTTGAGGGCGGCCAAGATCAAGCCAAATGGAGTTCCAGCAAAACCGCATCTTCAATTGGATCAGCGTAGTAGCGTGGGCGGCGTCCGGTTATCTCGAATCCTTGCGCCCTGTAAAACGCCAGAGCCGGAAGATTCGAGGCGCGCACCTCAAGCAGTACCTCCGTCACCTTCGCCGCTCTGAGTTCTTCGGTTATTGCGATGAGGATTCGCCGGGCGACGCCGCGGCGGCGAACCTCGGCGGCCACCGCGATCGTCTCCAATTCGGCCTGCGGCGGGACCAAGCTGGCCACCGCGAAGCCTTGAACGCCTCCGGCCTCCATATCCTCCGCCACCAGAGCGATGCGAGGCGGCTCGGCCTCGGGGTCCAGAGCGGCCACGTAGGCCAAGCGCGGCCAGTGGGGAGCCTGCTCCATACCGAGAGCAAGCTCGATCACGCGGTCTATGTCCGCTGCCGCCATGCGCCGAATCCTCACCTCTGCGCCACAAACGGGATTCATGGGCGTTGCGGCGCTCCAGGCTCACCGAAGATCTCCGCATCCGAGCGGCGCAGGTAATGGCCGTCAAGCAGCGCCAGGTCGGCAAACTCCCCGGCCAGAACGCGCGGCGCGCATAGATGTAGCGCATCGGCGGCAGTTGGCGGGGGAGTTCGAACCAGCTCGGCCTCCGGCCAGGCCGAGGCCAGCAGCGCGGCGGCGGCATCGTCGCAAACGGCGATCCGCGCCCCCGCCGGATCGATGGCAGCAAGCTCCTGTGCCCCGGCCAGCATCTCTGCCGCCTTCTGGCCCGGCCGGCCCAACCGCAGGAAGACCTCGTGGCGGTGCGCGTCGAGAGCCGCCGACCCCAGGCCAGCCTTCGCCGCCAGCACCTTCAAACGCGAAACCGCGACCACTGGAATCCGCGCGGCTTCGGCCAGTCCCTTCACGGCGCTCAACCCCACGCGCACGCCGGTAAAGCTGCCCGGTCCGCTCGTGGCCACAATGGTGGCCAGGTTCCCCAACTCTGCGCCGCTCTGCGCCAGCAATTGGCCGACCGCCGCCACCAGCGTCGCCGAATAGCTGCGACCCTCAAGCTCGATCTGGCCAAGAATCTCCACCGCATCCCGCGCCGCACGGCCGAGGGCGACCGACCCGGATGGTCCGCAGGTATCGATAGCCAACAAGAGCGGGGCGGCAGGCGGAGAATCTACCTCGAAAACTTCACCGGTTTGCATGACCTACTCAGCATGACACAGCGGCAGCCGGGGCTTCCACGGCGCTCATGGATGCCGGCGGAATGGCCGACGCGCGCGTCTGGGAGGAAGACGCGAACAGGGTTTGTCGGGATGCATCTGCGATCTGGGATTCCAATGTCACAAATACCAAAGATTGACAAACGTTGTTATCCGGCTCAGTATCGAGGGAAGGAGATCGTTCCCATGAACGTTTCGCTGACCCCGGAACTGGACCAATTCGTCGCCGGCAAGGTCGAATCCGGCCGCTACAACTCCGCTAGCGAGGTCGTTCGCGAAGCTCTGCGCCTGCTGGAAGAGTACGACCAGGCGCGCGGGGCGCAGCTTGCCGCCTTCAACCTGGAGCTTGGCGCACGGCTGGCCTCCTTGGACCGTAGGGAACATGCCGATCCCGCAAAAGCGCGGAAGCGCCTTGAGCCAAAGTCCCGCGAGCGGAGAAGGCTCAATGCATGAAGGACCAGGTTCTCAGAACAGGCGCTCAAAACTCGACTGCAGTTTCGTGCGATACTTGTAGCGCATACACACGCCGTTGGAGGCGCCTATGGCCGCTGTTTCTCTTCGCCTGCCGGAGGATTTGAAAGCTCGTTTAGACCACCTGTCGGAGCGCACGGGCCGGAGCAAAACGTATTACATGGTCGAGGCCATCAAGGAACACATCGGCGACCTTGAAGCCCTCTACGTTGCCGAGCAGCGCCTCATCAGACACCGCGCGGGACGCAGCAAGTCCTTTACCCAAAAGGAAATGGAAAGACGGTATGGCTTGGCGGATTGAGTACGACGCCGGCGCGGCAAAGGATCTTTCCAAACTCGACAGACAGATCGCGCGGCGAATCGTCAGGTTCCTGGGCCAGCGTGTAGCAAAGCTGGATGACCCGCGCAGCATCGGCGCGGCGCTGAGGGGTTCCAAGCTCGGCGAGTTCTGGAAGTATCGTGTGGGCGATTACCGCATCATTGTCGAGATACAAGACAAGGTCTTGCTCATATACGTCCTCGAAATCGGCGATCGAAAAGAGGTCTACAGATAGGCGGCGGGAGAAGGACCACTCCCCCGTGGGGCGCGGCGAACATGCCCATCCAAGAAATCAGGTTACCCATTCTTCCGCGGCATCGTCTGGGAAGGGTAGTAGTGGTGATGAGCCCGCCCCGGTATAGAATTCTTGTGCACCGCCGGACACGGCCCGCAGTTCCATGCCGCATACGGAGCAACAAAGGAGATTCCCCATGAAGATTGGAACCGGCCTCGGAATGGGAAGGCTCGCGCCGTGTTTTGGCGTCACAGCAGGGCTTTGCGCACTCGCGATTTGTTTGTCGGGCCAAACACTGGCCATTGCCCAATCGCCGCAGCAAGTGGCGGAGATCGTCAAGTCGCTCGACGGCAACTCCCAAGCCGTTGTTGCGCGGCTGGGCGAACTAAACCGGCTGCCGGCAGACGAGTGGCGCTTTCATGCCGGCGACCTGGCTCATGGAGAGGCGGCCGATTTGGACGATTCCTCATGGCCGTTGGTCAAGGCGGGGGCCACTGCGCCGCAGGACGCGGTGTGGTTTCGCCGGTGGATTGAGGTGCCGCAGAGCCTGTACGGATACGACCTGACGGACGCCACGGTGTGGTTCCGCCTTGGGGCTACCGCCAATGGCCCCATGCCGGAGATCGTTTATTTCAATGGCCGCCGAGTCGCCCTGGGCGACGACCTGGAGCCGATCGTTCTCTTTGACAGGGCCAAGCCCGGCGACAAGGCGCTGGTGGCCGTCAAGCTGCTGCACACAGTTGACATGAAGAAGTTCACCGGCGCGGATCTGAAGATCGACTTCGCCGGGAGTCGCCCCAATCCGGAGGATTTGCGGATCGAGCTTCTTACTGCGGCGACGCTGATTCCGAGTCTCTCGAAGGATGCCGCGGCGGACCGGACGACCCTGGAGAAGGCCATTGGCGCAGTCGATCTGGCCGCGCTGGACGCGAAGGATCAGGCCAAATTCGACGCTTCGCTCAAGCAGGCGCAGGCCTCCCTCGAAGCCATCAAACCGCTGGTCCAGCGGGCGACCATGCATCTGGACGGCAACTCGCACATCGACGCGGCGTGGCTCTGGCCGTGGACCGAGTCGGTGGATGTGGTCAAGCGCACCTTCGCCACCGCGCTGCAGTTGATGAACGAGTATCCCGATTACACCTTCACTCAGTCCGGCGCGCAGTACAACGCCTGGATCGCGGAGAAGTATCCGCAGATGAACGCTGAGATCAAGCAGCGCATCAAGGAAGGGCGCTGGGAGATTGTGGGCGGCATGTGGGTGGAACCCGATTTGAATATGCCCGATGGCGAGGCGCAGGTGCGCTCTATCCTGCTGGGCAAGCGGTGGTTCCAGAAGGAGTATGGCGTCGATGTGCGGATCGGCTGGAATCCGGATTCCTTTGGATACACCTGGCAGTTGCCGCAGATCTACAAGAAGTCGGGCATCGACTACTTTGTAACTCAAAAAACCACGTGGAACGACACCAATCAGTTCCCTTTCAAGCTCTTCTGGTGGGAGTCGCCTGACGGCAGCAAGGTTTTGACTTACTTTCCTCACGACTACGCCAATAACAATCTGAACCCGCTGCGCCTGGCAATCGATATGAGCTGGGGGCGCAGCCACATCTCCGGCCTGACGGAGATGCTGGATTTGTACGGGGTTGGCGATCACGGCGGAGGACCCACGCGCGCCATTCTCGACGAGGGCGCGCATTGGATGCAGCCGGACAAGATCGTTCCGAAGATGGAGTTTGGCACCGCGCAGAGTTACTTTACCGGCGTCGAGCGCAAGCTGGTTCCCGACTCGCGTGTATGGGATTACGACTCGATCGCCAAGGGATACATTGCTCCCGTCTCTCCGGGGGATGGAAAGGTCGCGATTCCCACCTGGAAGAGCGAATTGTACTTTGAATATCACCGCGGCGTTATGACCACCCAGGCCAATCACAAGCGGAATATGCGCGACAGCGAGGAGCAGGCCCTTAACGCCGAGAAGCTCGCGTCCCTCGCCTGGCTGGACGGCGAGGCATACCCCGCCGGCCGGCTCACCGAGGCATGGAAGAAGATCGCATTCAACGATTTTCATGATTTAGCCGCGGGCTCGGGCATCGGCGTTATCTACAAAGAGGCGGAGCAGGATTACGACCAGGTGCGCTGGTCGACGAACGAAATCTCGCAGCAGGCGCTGAAGACGCTTGCCGCCCGCATCGATACGCGCGTAGCAAGCGGAGTGCCTGTGCTGATCTTCAATCCGCTGACCTGGGAGCGTTCCGGGCCGGTAACGGTCGATGTGCAATTGCCCGGGCCGGCGCAGGAACGGCGTAACAGTGCTGGACAAAGCCAATCGCGTGGTGCCTTCACAGGTGCTGGAGAGCGATGCGGCGACAAGCAGTTACCGGTTGCTGATCGAGGCGCGCGACGTGCCTTCGCTGGGTTACAAGGTGCTGCATGTGGTGCCCGGCGCGAGGCCTTTCGCAAGCGACCTGAAGGCGCAAGGGCTGACGCTGGAAAACTTCGCGCTGAGAGTTTCCGTCGACAAGGAAACTGGCTGCATCACCAGCCTTTACGACAAGAAAGCCCGCTTCGAGGCGCTGGCCGCTGGCTCATGCGGCAACCAGTTGCAGACCTTCAAGGACTTACCCAAGCAATACGATGCGTGGAACATCGATCCCGGCACTCTCGATAACGTCGCAACGATCGACAAGGCCGACTCGGTAGAATTGGTTGCAACGGGACCGCTGCGCGCCGCGATTCGCGTAGCGCGCAGTTGGCAAAGCTCGAAGTTAGTGCAGGAGATAACTCTCGACGCGGGCGCGGACCAGGTGGATGTGGTCAACGACATCGACTGGCATGAGACGCATGTATTGCTGAAGGCAGCATTTCCGCTGGCAGCCACGAGCAGCAAGGCGACCTACGAGATTCCTTACGGCAGCATTCAGCGCCCCACGACGCGCAATAACAGTTGGGAACAGGCCCAGTTCGAAGTGCCCGCATTGCGTTGGGCCGATCTGGGCGACGGGCAGCACGGCTTCAGCCTGCTGAACAACTCCAAGTACGGATACGACGGCAAGGACAACGTGCTGCGCATCTCGCTCCTGCGCTCGCCCACATGGCCCGATCCGGACGCAGACCGCGGACACAACCATTTCACTTTTGCGCTTTACCCGCACGCCGGCGATTGGAAGCAGGCGTTCACCGTCCGCCACGGCTACGAGTATAACTACGTGTTACAGGGAAACCAGGCGCAAGCGCACTCCGGCAGCCTCCCGGCCGAGTATAGTTTTGTAAGCGTGAAGCCTCAAAACGTGGTGCTGACTGCACTGAAGAAGGCCGAGGACGCCGATGGACTAATCTTCCGCGTTTATGAATGGGCTGGCGAATCAAGCGACGTCGAGATCCATCTGCCGGGCGGAGCAACCGGAGCCACGGTCACGAATTTGATGGAAAAGCCGGAGGGCCTGCCGCTGACAATCGCGGACGATACTGTCAGAGTGCCGATTCATCCCTACGAAATCCTGACCGTCTGTGTAGGATACCCCGCAAAACGCTAAACCTATCCCCTTGCTGGGCTGCCGCAAAGAAGCTCCTGTGGGCCGCGCCTGGGCCAGACATTATCGTACTGGGCCATCCTATTCAAACCGCCAGGGCTTGCAGCGACCGATGATTTCACGATTCTGGTGAGGTGCGGAGCAGTTCATAAATCGACGATCGGAAGAAGACGATCCATGGCTTTTGGCCACGCCGGCAGTTCCGCAGGGGCTAAAGCCCACCTTTCTTTTCAGCCCTTTGCGGCCCGACACCCAGAGGGTACCCGGTCGTGCCCTTGTAACAAAGCAGCAGGGTTCAGAGGCTCCCAAACTCGATGCGTGACACGGTTGAAGGCGTTCAACTGCCGTTTTTAGTACAAAAGCAAGGGGAGGAAGCTACAGCTTCCCCCCTTCACTTCATTCGAGCGCCGAATTGCAGTTAGTCGCTGTAGTTCAACCCTTCGAGGCCGAGAAACACAGCGCCTGAGCCCAGCTCCTCTTCGATGCGGAGCAACTGGTTGTACTTGGCGATGCGGTCGGTGCGGCTGACCGAGCCGGTCTTGATCTGGCCCACGCCGGTGGCCACGGCCAGGTCGGCGATGAAGGTGTCCTCGGTTTCGCCCGAGCGGTGGGAGATGACCGAGGTGTAGCCGTAGCGGCGGCCCAGGTCGATGGCTTCCAGGGTTTCGGTTACCGTGCCGATCTGGTTGACCTTGATGAGGATGGAGTTGGCGATGCCCTCGTCGATGCCGCGCTGCAACCGCTTGACGTTGGTGACGAAGATGTCGTCGCCGACAAGCTGAATGCGGCTGCCGAGCTTCTCGGTCAGGATGCGCCATCCCGCCCAGTCGTCCTCGGCCAGGCCGTCTTCGAGCGAGACAATGGGATACTGCCGCGTCCAGTTGTCGTAGAAGCTGACCATCTCTTCGCTCGTGAGTTCCCGCTTGTCGCTCTTCTTGAAGACGTATTTGCCGGTCTCCTTGTTATAGAACTCGCTGGAGGCGGGATCGAGGGCAATGGCGATCTGCTCGCCGGGCTTGTAGCCGGCGGCCTCGATGGCCTCGAGGATCAGCTCGATGGCCTCGGTGTTCGACTTGAGGGAGGGAGCAAAGCCGCCCTCGTCCCCCACGGCGGTGTTATAGCCCTTCTTCTTGAGTACGCCCTTGAGTGTGTGGAAGGTCTCGGCGGCCCAGCGCAGCGCCTCACTGAAGCGCTCCGCGCCCACCGGCATAATCATGAACTCCTGAAAATCCACGTTGCTGTCGGCGTGCGCGCCGCCGTTCAGGACGTTGAGCATGGGCGTGGGCAGGATGCTGGCGTTCACGCCGCCCAAGTATCGGTAAAGCGGAATCTCCAGCGTTTGGGCCACGGCGCGGCTGGCAGCCATGGAGACGGCGAGAATGGCGTTGGCGCCCAGCTTGGCCTTGTTCGGCGTTCCATCCAGGGCAATCATGGTCTGGTCGAGCAGCCTCTGATTGGCGGCGTCCATGCCTTCCAGCTCGGGAGCGATCACGGTCTCCACGTTGGCCACGGCCTGTAGCACGCCCTTGCCCAGAAAGTGGCTCTTGTCGCCGTCGCGCAGCTCCACGGCCTCGTGCTCGCCGGTGGATGCGCCCGAAGGCACGATGGCGCGGCCCAAAGCGCCGCTCTCCAGAATTACATCCGCTTCCACGGTCGGATTGCCGCGCGAGTCCAAAACCTCGCGGGCGCGAATAGCAACTATCTCTGTCATGTCGGTCCTCGCAATGCGGTGCAGCAGCCGGTCGTTCAGTTTGGGACGGCGATCCACGGCAAGAGTTTCTCCGGCGGCGCTTCGAATCGTTTCCAGAAGCTCCTGCACGTTCGGAATCCCCTCTCCGTCCAGCGATCAAGAGTGCGTATCTACCCAATGAATTCTAACAAACCAGGGCGCGGCGGACTGTGCAAGGCCGATGAAACGTCAAACCACGCAAACCAAAGCGAACGGGTTGCCTATCTTGATTCGTGCCATGCAAGGAACCTGCCGGGCAGGAAAGCGCGCTCTCGTCGAAGAACATGAACTAGCCTAAAGTTGGGAGATTTGCCGCTTGTGTCACCTTGCGGCGAAACTCGCGCGCGCAACTCCCCGGGCCCGGCGGGGTCTTGAATAACATGGGAAGTTTCTGCCCGCGCAAGGAAGACCCCGGAGACGGAGCCTAGCCAAAAGGAGTCTTGAATGAAAAGGAAGATTCTAGTATTCGCCTTGCTTGTCGCCGCCACCGCAGTAATGGGAGCGCAGGAGCCGAACCCCTACCAGGGAACCTCGAATCCTCCCCCGGACGATCAGATAACAACCAGCGGCGCGGCGGACGCCAAGCCGTCGGCCGGGCATCGTGCTCAGCCGGCCGCTCCCTTGGCAGCCCAGGCGCAACCTGCCCCGCAGCCCTCTGCCGCCGAGCCGGCCGTCAACCCGCGCGATTCATCTTTGTACCAGGGCGATGACGGCGGAATCGTGCATCCAACTTCCGATCGGACCGCCGCCGCGCCCACGCCGGAACACGCCTCCGCCTACGACCCGGACGGCGACATTGTGCATCCACGGCCGCTGCGCCCAGGAGAACTCGGCGAGGGCACCAGCATTCGCGTGCGGCTGATGCAGCGGCTCTCGACCGTCTCCACCCGGAAGGGCGAAGCCTTCCGCACCGTGGTAGCCTCGGACGTGGTCCAGGGCGGACAGGTGGTGATTCCCGCAGGAGCGGAGATCGATGGCCGCGTGATCCAGGTATCGACTGGCCACGCGGGCGGCCATGGCTCCATGCGGCTACAGCCGGAGACGGTGATCCTCTCCAACGGCTCGCGCTACATGTTGCACGCCCAGACCACCGGAGTACCCGGATCGCGGACTCGCATCGGCAGCGAAGGCTCCATTGCGCCGGGCTCGCGCCTGAAACGCGACGGCATCGAGTATGGCGGAGCGGTCGGCGCCGGAGCGGTGACAGGGGCCATTCTCGGCGGCCCGGCGGGCGCTCTGACCGGCGGGCTGATTGGAGCCGGCGCTGTCACGGTTCACCTGCTCGTCAACCATCCTCAAGCCACGCTCGAATCCGGCACGACGATGGTGTTCACGCTGACCGAACCGCTGGATATGGTTCCGGCTTTTTCGAGCGGCAGCTAGAACATTCCTTACCGCAAGTAAGGAAATGGGCTATCATGGTATCGGAGGGATTCCGATGGCTACAGCAGCAGTCACTTCAAAAGGGCAGATCACGATTCCGCTTGAGGTGCGCAAGAAGCTGGGAATCAAGCCCGGCGACCGGGTCAGATTCATCGAGGGCGAGAATGGCGAGTTTGTACTCAAGCCAAAGACCGGCTCGATCATGGACCTGGAGGGTTGTGTGCATTGGACGGGCAAGCCGGTAACGATTGAGGAAATGAACGAGACGATTGCCAAAGGCTGGGCCGGGCTGCTGACTTTCGAGGATTGAGCCGCGCACGATGACGGGCATCGACACCAACATCCTGGTCCGCTTCTTAACCAAAGACGATATGGACCAGGGCAGCCGGGCCGCGAGTTTCACGCGAACCCTTGCGCCCGACGCACCTGGGTTTGTCTCCATTGTCTCCCTGATCGAATTGGTTTGGGTTCTGCGCAGCAAATACCGTCTGAGCAAGGCAGAATTGATCCAGCACTTGGAACGATTGCTCAATTCGCCTGAATTGATGGTTGAAAGTCATACGGCGGTGGCCTCGGCCCTGCTTCGCTTTACCCACTTCAAAGTCGATTTTGCCGATTGCCTCATCGAGCGGTCGGGAGCCGCCGCCGGTTGCGGCGAGACGGTCACATTCGATGAGGACGCAGCCAGGTTTGCGGGAATGAGACTGCTCTGAATGCCGAAATTGGCTGGAACATCCCGCCGCCAAACCGCGTAATTGTTCTCAGGCACTCGTCGTTCGTGTTCCGCCTCCACGCGGGGCAAAATACGGTTGGTTGCGTCTAAACCTCATGCAGAGTTTCTCCGACACACTCGGCCAGGTCTTCCGCGCCATCATGGCCAACAAGCTGCGCAGCTTTCTGACCATGTTTGGCATTGCCTGGGGCGTTGGATCGCTGCTGGTGCTCGTTGGGCTGGGTGAGGGCTTCCGCTCGGGCCAGCACAAGCAGTTGGCCACCTTCGGCAACGACGTGGTGATGATGTGGAGCGCCACCATTCCCGCGCTGCCCAACCAGCACACCGGAATGCGCCCCTACAAGCTGACGAACGAAGACGAAGCCGCCTTGCGCGCTCTGCCTGAACTGCGCTCGATCACCGCCATCCTCAGCCGCTGGGATCTGTATGAGGTAAGCGCCTGGGCCAATACCTCAGGCCCGGTGCTGGGCGTCGAGCCGAACTTTGCCCAGGTGCGCACCATGCCCCTGGCCGAGGGCCGCTTCATCGATGCGGCCGACATGGCCGACCGCCGCCGTGTGGTGGTGCTGGGGTCGAAGTCCGCCATGCTGCTCGCTTTCGGGCCACCCCATGCTCGGCGAGACCATCACCATCAACGACATTCGCTTCACCGTTGTGGGACGCCTCGAATCCATCAGTCACGGCAACAACGACAGCGATAACCAGAAGCTCTATGTTCCGCTCACCACCATGCAGGAACTCTTCGCCATGAAGGGCGACAACATTACCCAAGGATGCCCTGAACTCGCTGCAATACCAGCCGACTACCAAAGGCGACGCTGTGGCCGCCGTGGCCGCGGTTCACCGGGTTATCGGCGATGCGGCACGGCTTCGACCCGTCTCTGAAGGATGCCTTCGACGAATGGGACACCATCAAGGAAGAACAGATGATCGGCGCCATCTTCGACGCCATGGACGTCTTTCTGGGCGGAGTGGGCATTGTCACCCTTGGCCTCGGCGCGGTGGGCATCATCAATATCATGCTGGTCTCGGTCACGGAGCGTACGCGCGAGATCGGCGTACTTAAAGCAATCGGCGCCACCAGGCGGGCCATCCTGGCGCAGTTCTTCTGGGAGGGCCTGCTGCTGACCGGCATCAGCGGGCTGATCGGCATCGCCGCCTCGGCCGTCTTTATGTGGTTGCTGCAGCAGGTGCTTACAGGCAAGATGCCGGGATGGGATCCGCCCCGGCTTGTACCCTGGTCGGCGGCATTGGCGCTGGGATCGTTGGTTGTCAGCGGCGTGGTTGCGGGGCTTTATCCTGCCAGCAAGGCGGCGGCGATGGATCCCATCGAAGCGCTGCGGCATGAGTAGGAGAGAAGCTATTGGCTAATAGCTATTAGCTTTTAGCTATTAGCTATTAGCTATTAGCTTTTAGCCTTTAGCTTTTAGCTATTAGCCTTTAGCTATTAGCTGTTCGTGGGTATGGCTGCTGTTTCGGTTGGATGTTAAAAGTTGCGTACGGAATGGAAGAGCCAAAGCTAAGAGCTAAAGGCTAAAAGCTAAAGGCTAGCAGCTAGGAGCAGCATTATGCTGAAGGACATACTCGGCCAGGCCTGGGAGGCGATGCTCTATAACCGGCGGCGCACGGCCATCACCATGGTCGGCATGGCGTGGGGCATTGCCACGGTGGTGCTGCTGCTGGCCTATGGCGCCGGTTTCAGCCATGCCATCGAAGCCATCTTTGCCGAGTGGGGCACCAACACCATTGGCTTCTTTCCGGGCCGCACCAGCGAGCAGGCCGGCGGCGACAAGGCAGGCGCATGGGTGCGCTTCACCCTGGACGATGTAGACCGCGTCTCCAATGCCATTCCGGGCATCACGTACATCTCTCCGTTCGTGGCCAAGGATGTGCCCGTCCAGAACGATCTCCATCTGTACACATGGACCGTGACTGGCGTTCGGCCGGCATTCCAGGATGTTCTCAAGCTGGATACGGATCAGGGGCGCTTCTTCAGCGGCGCGGAAGACCAGCAGCGCGCCCATGTCTGCGTCATCGGCTCGGAGTCCAAGACCAAGCTCTTCAGCGGCGGCTGGGCGCTGGGCGAGAGCCTTCGACTGAACGGAGTGATGTTTACCGTCATCGGCGTCCTCCATCCCAAGATGCAGGAGGGCGATAACGACAATAACCGCCAGATATATATCCCCTTCAACACCATGAGCGACATCAAGGACACCAAGTACCTGGATGGCGTCTGGTTCGGCTATCGCGGCGACAGCGAGCTGGTGGAGAAAAGCCTGCGCGAAACGATGGCCGCGGCCCACCACTTCCGTCCCACCGACAAGAGGGCCATCTTTGTAGCCAACCTGATGACCCAGCTGAAACAGTTCCACATGCTTTCGATCGCCCTTCAGGTGCTGCTCTCGCTGGTGGGCGCGCTCACGCTGGGCATCGCCGGCATCGGCCTGATGAACATCATGCTGGTGGCCGTGCAGCAGCGCACGCGCGAGATCGGCATCGAGAAGGCCCTGGGCGCGCGCCGCCACCACATCCTCATCCAGTTCATGGCCGAGGCCATGGCCATCACCGGCGTAGGCGGCGCGGCCGGCATCGCGCTGGCCTACCTGGTCTCGGCGATGGTGGGGAGAATTACCTTTTACAGCGCGCTGGCCAAGAATGCCGATGCCGCGGATATTCGCCTGCTCATTTCGCCGGCATCGGTGATCATTGCCACCGCGATTCTCGTTGTCACCGGCCTGGTGAGCGGAATGATTCCGGCCATCCGCGCGGCCAGCCTGGACCCCATCGAGGCGCTGCGATACGAGTAATGGCGCAAGCTGGCCGGTGCTGTTTGTAAGTATCCTTCCTCAGAGCCGGAGACTACTTACTGTTTCGCAAGAGCAATACGATGAGTCAGGCGTACACTACAGTAACA
>CAWCWQ010000043.1:0-94749 GCA_963799145.1 uncultured Acidobacteriaceae bacterium
GCAGTTCTTCCCGATAGCGCTCGCCGTCGCGCCGCCGGATATGCGGATGCGTACGCCGGAGACGATGTACACCACATTTGGATGCCTCTCCAGAATCGCCGGCAGGGCTCGAATCACGTTCTCAATTCCCTTGTTCGGCGACAGCAAGCCGAAGGTCAGCAGCACGGACTTTCCTTCGGTGCCGAACCGGTCTTTGAAGTAGTTGGGGTCCATGAACTGAAAATCGGGCACGCCATGCGGAATGATGTCGATCTTCTCGTTCGGAACTGCATAGACCTCGCGCAGAAACTGCGCCGCTTGCTCGCTCATCACAACCAGGCGATCGGAAAGCCGCGCTATCTCTTCAAGCACCACGCGCTGATTCGGATCCGGATCGCGCAGAACCGTGTGCAGCGTTGTCACAACAGGCATATTCAATTTGCGCAGCAAGGTCAGGATGTGATGGCCCGCAATGCCACCATAGATGCCGTATTCATGCTGCAGGCAGACCAGGTCGTTGCCGTTGAAGTTGAGGAATTCCGCGGCCCGCTCGTAGGAACTCAGATCTTCTTGTTCAAGCTCCAGGCGCACTTGCTCCGGATACTCATAGCTTGAGTCCGGGTCGTTGACGGGAATGGCAAACAGGCGGCCGCTGCCGAATTCCGTCGCGAGCGCGCTGCATAGATCCGTCGTAAAGGTGGCGATTCCGCACTGGCGCGGCAAGATAATTTCCAACAAACGCAATGCGCGTGGGCAAGGGCAGGCTGCAACTCTTTGACGCAATAGGCGAAGGGGCCGCTGATTGATAGCTCACGGGATTCTGTTGATGAAAATTCGTTTCAGAGAGGGACATATCGTCCTGCTTTCCTTGAATCAACATTGTGCAAAAGGTCTCAGCGCGGTTCCATTTGCACGTTGCATGAACCTGGCGCGATCCTTCGATGATCGATTGGTGCGCAAGCTAATGAGACGCCAACCTGGAGAAGATGTTCCTCCTCCGATCTGCTCAGAGCGAACTCCAATATCCGATGCGCATCAAGAGCTACTTCGCCGAAGTCGCAGGGCCCATTCGGAAAAGAATGCTCGAGTGGAGAAATCGTCTCTGAAGCCCGGAAGCGTTCGCTTTCGTACCGGCCGCCTCAAGCGCGGAGGGCCGTTGTGCGGCGGGCTTGTCGCCAGCCCGGCCCTGGCCAGGCGCAGGCGTCGCTTCTCAGCAAAATGCGCTTCGACGTCGATTTCTTAATGAGGCTCATGGCCGCTCCATTCGTTCTGTTGCTTGCTTGAACGGTGCTCGTCTGGAGCGAGGCCTGGAAGGCTGAAGGCGAGGAAAGGAAACTATAGCTACTCGCTTCAAGCATACACTCAAAACAGTGCCAGTGCCGCAATTGCCGCAAAACGCATCCTTCTCAAATTCGGCCAGGTTGCAGCAGTACGAGAACGAAAACCAAGACAATTCCAGGCCGCTTTCACTCCTCGCGCCCCGCGTAGGTCGAGCGGGTCAAAAAGATCCGCTGCGGCCAAATTGAGACCGCAGCGGTTCTACGATGAAGACTAGCGCAAGCTTCCGACCGTTGTATTCACCGGACTTCCAATCGCGTCGCCGGAGACCACCAGTTCCACTCTGCGGTTTTCCTGGCGTCCGCTGGCGTTATCGTTTGAGGCTACCGGCGAAGTGTTACCAAAGCCCGTTGCGCTCACCGAAGGTGTCGCTACGCCCTGTGCCACCAGGTAATCGCGGACCGAGCCTGCGCGGTTCTCTGACAGCTTCTGGTTCATCTCATCGCCGCCCACATTGTCGGTGTATCCGCCAACTGCAATGTTGAGCCCGGGATATGCGATCAAAATTCCGGCAACCTTGGCCAGTTTCTCCCGAGCGCCCGGCTTCAGCGAGTATTGCCCGGTGTCGAACAACACATCGGACATGCTGACGATCAGTCCCCGTGCGCTGTCGCGCGTTTCGAGGATCTTGTTCAATTGCTCTGACAATTGCGCGCGCATTGCCGCTTTTTCGCTATCCGCCTGTTGCTCGCCCTGCTGCGCCTGCTGCGCAAGCAGGCGAGACTGGTCCGCATCGGCCTGAGCCGCGGTGACTGCTGCCGCGGATGTCGCCTGGTTTGTGGCCATGGCAGCCTGGGCATTTGCGGCATCTGCCTGCGCTGTTGTTGCTTTGTGCTTGTCTTGCGTTGACAGGTACAACGATTGCGGCGCCGGTAACCGGCCCGGTCATTGCCCTACGTGGAATTGGGTAAGGTAGTGAAGCAGTCCAAAGACTTTGATGAGCCATATAACCAGCACAATCACTACAACACCGTTCAGGATCCCCTTGATCTGACCTTGCATGGGGATGAAGCGATTGATCAGCCATAGCAACACGCCTACTACGCAGATCGTGAGAACAACCGTCATAAGTGGCATTTTTGCTCCAATCATTTTCTCGAAACCGCTCGGCGCTCAGTGCGCCTTCGGGCAGTTCGAATGGTTCGTATTGAATTGCGCTGGTCAGATAAACTCACTGAGCGTGGAGTCATCAGGAAGAAGAGAAGCGTCACTCTGCTTCAAACTCATTCTTCCAAAGCAATGCAGGGATTGCTGAGCTACAGTGCTCACCCCGAAACGCAGCAATGGTGCGGCCGGCCGTGATGGGAGCGGGGCACAGCACAGCCTTATCCTTCAGAGCCCGCATCCGGGTCAGGGTTATGCCAGCCGCCTTGCGCGGCGATGATCGCGTCAGCCTCCTTCGGCCCCCAGCTGCCGCGTTTGTAAGGGCGAACCGGGTGGTGGTTCTTGAGGACTGGATCGACCACCGCCCATGCGGCCTCGACCGCGTCTTCGCGGGTGAACAGCGCGCCGTCGCCGGCCATGGCGTCGCCCAGAAGCCGCTCGTAGGGCGTTTCCTCGCCCGGCTGTTCTTCCGAGCAGGTAAAGCTCCCGCTGCTCGCCGACGAACTCCTTGCCCGCGCAGCTTGACGCGAGCGGCGAGGGCGACGGCCGAGTTGGGCGAGAGCCGGAAGCGCAGGTAGTTGGCCCGGCCGGTCGTCGGCGCCGAGTCGGCGAACAGCCTCTGCGGCGGCGGCTTCAGCTCCACCAGAACCTCGGTCGCGGTGTCGGCCAGGCATTTGCCGGAGCGCAGATACCACGGCACGCCCTCCCAGCGCCATGAATCGATGAAGAGCCGCAGGGCGCAGAAGGTCTCGACGTCGGAGTTCTTCGCCACGTCCGGCTCCTTGCGATAGCCGGCGTACTGGCCGCGCACCACGTCGTCCGGCTTCAGAGGACGCATGGCCTTGAAAGACCTTGGCCTTCTCGTTGTGCACGGCGCCGAAGTCCCTGCCCGCGGGCGGCTCCATGGCAAGCAGCGCGACGATCTGGAAGAGGTGGTTCTGGATCACGTCGCGCAGGCAGCCGGCGGTTTCGTAAAACGCGCCGCGCTTCCCCACGCCGAAATCTCTCGGCCAGGGTGATCTGCACGCTGGCCACGTAGTTGCGGTTCCAGATCGGCTCCAGGAAGGAATTGGCGAAGCGGAAATAGAGGATATTCATGATCGCTTCCTTGCCGAGGAAGTGATCGATGCGGAAGATCGAGTCTTCCGGGAACACCGATCGCGCGACGCGGTTGAGTTCCCGCGCGGAGGCCAGGTCGCGCCCGAACGGCTTTTCGACGATGACGCGCGCATGCTCGGCCAGGTTCGCGGCGCCGAGCCCTTTGATCACCGTTTCGAAGAGCGAGGGCGGAATGGCCAGGTAGTGCGCCGGCCGCCGCGCCTTGCCCAGCGCCTTCTTTGATCGCCGTGAACGTGCCCGGGTCTTTGTAGTCTCCGCTCACATACTTGAGCAGGGACAGAAGATGTTGAAGCGCGCGCTTGTCATCGATTCCGCCCGATCGCTCGATGCTGTCCGTCACCCGCTTGTGCAGACGCTCCAGACTCCACTTCGGGAAGGCGACGCCGATGACCGGAACTTTGAGCGCGCCGCGCTTCGCCATCGCATAGAGCGCCGGGAAGATCATCTTGTGGGCCAGATCGCCCGTCACGCCGAAGATCACCAGCGCATCTGACTCGAGAGCTGGCCATCACGCGCCTCCCTTGTCGGCGGCGGCCTTTTCCTCATGGCCGCCGAACTGGTAACGCAGGGCGGACAGCAGCTTGTCGGCGAAGTCGTCCTCGCCGCGCGAACTGAAGCGTTCGTAGAGCGCGGCGCTGAGAACGGGAGCCGGAACCGACTCGTCGATGGCGGCCGCGATCGTCCAGCGCCCTTCGCCCGAATCCGACACGCGGCCGGCGAACTTCGCCAGGTCCGGGCTATCGAGCAGAGCGATGGCGGCCAGATCCAGCAGCCACGAAGCGATGACGCTGCCGCGCCGCCAGACCTCGGCGATGTCGGCAAGGTTCAGGTCGTACTGGTAGTGTTCGGGGTTGCGCAGCGGCGTGGTCTCGGCATCCACGGTGCGCTGCTGCTTGCCGGCGTTGGCATGGCGGAGGATGTTCAGCCCCTCCGCATAGGCGGCCATGATGCCGTACTCGATGCCGTTGTGGACCATCTTGACGAAATGGCCCGCGCCGCTGGGACCGCAGTGCAGGTAGCCGTGTTCGGCGGTGCCGCCGACTTTCTCCCGGCCGGGCGTGCGCGGCGCCGAGTCGATGCTTGGGGCAAGGGCGGCGAAGATCGGATCGAGGCGCTGGACGACGGCTTCCTCGCCGCCGATCATCAGGCAGTAGCCTCGCTCCGAGCCCCAGACGCCGCCGCTGGTCCCGACGTCCACATAGTGGATGCCCTTCGGCTTCAGCTCGGCGGCGCGGCGGATGTCATCGTGGTAGTAGGAGTTGCCGCCATCGATGACCACGTCGTCCGCTTCGAGAAACGGAATGAGGGTCTTCAGCGTCGGATCGACCACCGCCGCCGGCACCATCATCCAGACGGCGCGGGGCTTTTCAGCTTGCCCGCGAAATCTTCAAGCGAAGTCGCGCCAACCGCACCCTCTTTGACGAGCGCCTGCACGGCTTCCGGATGGAGGTCGTAGACGACGCACTGGTGGCCGGCCCGCAGAAGGCGCCGCACCATGTTGGTCCCCATCCGGCCCAGTCCGATCATGCCCAATTCCATGTGTTCTGCCTTCCTCTCAAGCTCCGCCACGCCTCTTGCCGCTCAACATTCGGCACAGTTAGAGCCGGTACGCTTCGGATCGCACGTCATCGATCGATTGTTATGGTTAGATGCTGAAAGGTCGCAAAACGGCAACCACTCCCCAGCCCGAAATCTCTGGCGCGCGCCTTGGTCAGTGGCGCGGGACCCATGCCAGATCGCCGCTCAAACGTAGATGGCGAGAGCTGCGGCCATGAAGAGCGCGCACACCCAGAAGCGCCAGTCGCGGTGCATCCGCTGCCAATAGGGCCCAGGACCCGGTTCACCTTGTTCGCCACTGTGTCCTTCGTGATTGTGCCGGTTACCTGTCATATCGCCTCCATTTTTTCATTTCCGAGTCTGTATTACGGCTGTCAAGGGCTCTCCTCCGAGCTGGATCGCCTCTTCCATTCAGAAATTGGCGCGCAGGGACAGGACTTGTGTCAGTCTGCATCCGCTAAGAGGTTGCCAGAGTTGGTGTGCCCAAGGATGGTCACATTTGCTCGCCGCGACTCGGCGCACTTTTGACCGGTCGCATGAGTCTACTCGGGGGCTCGAGTAATGCGGAACAGGCATGAGCTGGGGCGAATCGCGATCGGATTGAGTGTTTGTCAGCCCGGAACATGCCTAAGAGCTCTTCGCCGCTAATATCCTATGCAATCAAGCATTGATCCGGCCTTTCACTTGTTCACGCCATCGGGCAGCCAGAACCTGCGGAAGCCAGGCGAAAAACCGGTCTCCACAGTCCCTGCATCTCATCGGCAGTCGTCCAATCATCGGCTCCGGAAAATCTGACCAGCGAAGCCGCGACCTCCTGACACGCGGTTTACCGCAAAAAGGGCAATTCATAGAGAGCACATCTCCTGAGTCCGAGTCACTGTTTCAGTTGGAAATGATTCACACGCTTGTGATTTTCGCGGACCGGCCAACGCTGATGAGCGATTGGCAAGATAAGTGGATTGCTCGGCGCCCGGATGTGAAGGAATCGGCTCAAGAACCTGCTGCCCCAATGAACTCTCCATGCTCGAGGCCGCGTGCCAGGCGTCTCGTGAAAACCTCATGCCATGGCAAGAATGGGCAGTTTCTCGGCGTTGTGCTCAGGTAGTTGATCGAGCAGGACCACATTGAGCAGCGACTTGTGGACCTGGATGCGGCCGTTGTAATCGATAAAGCCAAGCTTGCGAAAGCGATTCATAAAGAAGCTGACGCGGGACCGCGTGGTGCCGATCATCTCCGCCAGGGTTTCCTGCGTAATAGGAGGAATGAAGGTTTCCCGTTCCCCCGGCTTGCCAAATTCCGCCATCAACAGGAGAATCCGCGCCAGGCGCTTTTCGCTGGAGTTGAAGAGCTGATCGACAAGGTCGGCCTGGGTTCTCATGCTGCGGGCCAGCAGGAATTTCAGGAACATGTCGGAGAAGGTATGCTCCTGATGCATCACGCGGATCATCTCATCCCTTCCGATCCTGAGCGCCATGCACGTATTGATCGCGGTGGCCGTGGCCAGGCGCAGCCCAGGCACCGCCGCGAGCGACTCCTCTCCCACAAAATCGCCGCTGGAGAGAAGCGTGATGGTGGCCTCTTTGCCTTCGTGCGAAACCACAGTGAGTTTTGCCCGGCCGCTCTGAAGATAAAAGACGGAGTCTGCCGGATCTCCCTGGATAAAGAAGGTCTCATTCGGCTTCAGGTCGGTGATTCTTCGGCCAACGCCCGCGCGCGCAAGGTAGGAGATTGGGTCGAATGTCAAGTTGCTCGTCTCGGTTGTTGCCATGGAACCTCCTTCGAGGCGGTTCGGGTGCGGGTTGCGGACTGCTGCGGGTTGATCGAAGACCAGCGGGAGGAGGGCTTCAAAGAACAGGAGCAGAGCATCCTTCGCAACCTGGCGCCAACAGCGCAGGGTGAAGCTACACTTTTGCAGCCTGCACGTAGTGTGCAGCACATGGAATAGTCAGGCTATCGGGGATGCTGCTAATAATGAGGGGCTTTGTCCGGGAAAACCCTGACAAGAGGCGAATGTACGTGCTAAATATCGGCAGGCAGAAAGGCGGCCTGAAACAGAATTCCTACCGAGCCGGGCCGCCCGGCTCGCTCTCCAGCGTTTCCGGGGTCAATAGACCCATCTGCACGGCAAAACGAATCACGTCGCTGCGCGTCCGAAGTCCGAGCTTCTCAGCAAGACGTGAACGATAGGTCTCGACAGTTTTCACACCCACAAAAATCTGTTTCGCTATTTCCGCACTGGTGTAACCCCGCGCCACGAGTCGTGAGCACCTGCAACTCGCGGTCGCTAAGGATGTTTACCGGCCGTGTGGGACCAGCTTTTGTACTTCTCTTCGCCAGCACGTCCTGGACAAGAACGTTGGCCAAACGCGGATCCACGAAGATCCCTCCGCGATGCACCGCTCGTATGGCGGCAATCAGCTCCGCATCCACCGCCCTTTTCAACAGGTAGCCGGAGGCCCCGGCAGCCAGTGCCGATCTCAAGTACGCAGGGTCATCGTGCATCGTGAGGACGAGCACCCGGGTCTTCGCGGCAGTCTCGCGCCATCTCTCGAGCGCCTTCATACCCCCAACCCGAGGCATGGTGAGGTCCAGCAAGGCCACATCCGGCCTCGTTTCCCGCGCCGTTTCAACCGCCTTCTCTCCATCGGGAGCTTCCGAGACAACTTCCATATCGGCCTGGGCATTGACCAGCATTCTCAGTCCCGCGCGGAGAATTGCGTGATCGTCCGCGATCATGACTCTGATCTTGTGTGTTCGCGCCGGCATTTCAGGTGCTCCTCTGCCCCACTAAGGGCTGGAGAGTCCTGGTTGGCAAGTGGGACTTGCACCAGAATCTTGGTTCCCTTGCGCTGGGGAATGAAACTGACCGTTCCGCCCAACATTGCCGCTCTCTCGCGCATACTCTGAATCCCCAGGCGGTGCGAGGAGACAGCCACGGCCTTGGCGTCAAAGCCGCATCCGTCATCGATTACTGCCACCTCCAAAGCCGTGGGCCGAACGGGCGAATCGAATGCTGACCGCCTTGGCTCCCGAATGTCTGGCTACGTTGGTCAGGGCTTCCTGGAGAATGCGATACAACGCGATCTGGACTCCTGACGGCAGGTTGCTGAAGTCAAGTTCATTGAGCTTGAGATCCACAGCTATTTTGTGGGTCTTTGTGTACTCGGTCAGCGTATCGGCTCAGTGCAACACCCAGGCCATGGTCGTCCAGCACCGTTGGGTGAAGCCCGCGGGCGAGCCGACCGACCTCGTCGATGGCCTGGGCAGTGATTTCCCGCAGCCGATGTCCCTGTGCCTTAACATCTGCCAGCTTCCGAGCGTCTTCCAGGGTACGCAGGCCGACCAAAAGAGCGGTCAGCAACTGGCCGGCTTCGTCATGCAATTCGCGCGCAATCCGGCGCCGTTCCTCCTCTTGCGCCGAAAGCGTGCGTTCCAGAAGGAGCCGCTGCGTCGCTTCGGCCTGTTTGATTTCCTCGGCCTGCTTGCGTTTTTGCTCGCTCAGATCGGTGATCACCATGCCCAGGGCCTGGCCCTTGTATCCACGAAACCGGTTCAGCGACAGATAGACCGGAATCAGACTTCCATCTTGTGCAGCGCAGGTTGAATTCGCCTTTCGCAACCGCCTTCTGGGCCTCGGTCAGCAAAGTTTCAAATCTGTCTCGCTCTGTTTCCGCAACCAGCGACTGCACCGCAATTCCGATAAGTCTTTCCTGGCGGCCTGCGAATCAGTTCTGCAAACCTGCGATTGCAGTAGAGCACGGCGCCATTCCGGGACAGAGTCGCCGCGCCTTCGCTCATGGCCTCCACCAGCATGCGATAAGCGGGTTCGCCGCCTTTCAGAGAAACCACCTGCTCTCCGCGACGGCCGGAAACCATCAAAGCATCCACTTCGCCGGACTGTATGGCGCGAAGAGTTTCCTCCGCAGTTTTCAGCCGAGCGCGGAGCTTTGTTTGCTGATCCGAGGCGCGGATGACGGCAGTTTGCGTGGAGAAGGTCCGAGGCTTCTGCGAGTTCCTTGCGGCGCACCGGCTTTGCCGGGCAAACCTCCTTGGAGGACTCGGCCATCGGAATGCGCTCGCTTGTTGGACATCTGATATTTGAGCCCTTTACTTCAGCGTACCGGCTGAAGATCCAACCCCACAATGACACTCTCGGTCTTGGAGAGGTTCCCAATGATTTTCTTGACCGGCGGAGGGAGCCTTCTCACCAGGGTCGGAATGGCGATGATCTGATCGCCCTTGGCCAGTTGCGGCTTCTCCAGCAAGTCGACGACTTCGATGCGGTACTTGCCCTGCAGCTTGTCCTCGCAAATCTTCTTGAGGTTGGCGATCGCAGCAATCGAATTAGGCGTTTGGCCCGCGATGTAAAGCCGCAATCGATGAAAAAGTCGCTCCGGCTGGTCTTGGCTGGGCCGCTTCTTTGCTGAACTCTTCTTCATGTCGTTGCTCGGATTCTGGCCCAGATGGGCCAAACTTGCTACTCGCTCGCCGCGGCTGCTCATTGGCCCGCGACGTGTGTGGCTACCGTATGATCGCTCAGAACCACGCCCAATTCGAGGCCTCTCTTACTCACGATCAGCTCACGAACTTCGCGCGAATGCGCCATGCCGCGGGATTTCAGAACGTAAAGCTCGCGTCTCGGCCGTCCATTGGGCTTGCTGTCCCGCAACACAATCCAGGTGTCCATGAGAGAGGAGACCGCCGCCGCAGTTCTCTCCTGGGGATCTCCCGCGAAGGTCAGATTCGTGAACATCGACGTGATCTGTTCCACTTTTAGAAAATCGACCAGGCGCACGAGCATCGATTTAACGTCATAACTGCCCGAGGCCGAAACCAGGTTCGTGATCGGGTCGATGACCACGACGCTTGGCCGAAGCTGGGAGATCAGTCTGTGAATAACGGCCAGGTGTCCTTCCAGGCCGGTGCTGGTTGGCCGCATCGCGTTGAAGTGCAATAGGCGCTTTTTTACCCACCGCTCCAGGTCAAGGCCAACCGAGCGCATGTTGCGGAGAATCTGGCTGGGAGACTCTTCAAAAGTGAAATACAGGCAATGTTCGCCGCGGGCGCAGGCGGCGCTGGCGAAGTTCGCCGCCAGGCTGGACTTCCCGGTTCCCGCCGTGCCCGTCACCAGCACGCTGCTTCCACGGAAGAATCCCTTGCCTTCCATCATCTCGTCCAAAGCGGGAATTCCCGTTGAAACGCGATCCGTGAGAGCTTTGTGGGTAAGTGCCAGAGAGGTGATGCGGCACCACCGAGATGCCCTCTTCATCGATCAGGAACGGATATTCATCGGTGCCGTGAGAAGTGCCCCGGTACTTGACGATTCGCAACCGCCGCGTGGAAATCTGTTCCGTTACCCGATGATCCAGCGCAATCACGCAGTCGGCGATGTATTCCTCCAGCCCGTGACGGGTCAGCGTGTCGATCTCCGGCTTCCCCGGTAACAATCGCGGTAAGCTTGTGGTCTTCCAGCCAACGGAACAGCCGGCGGAGTTCCGACCGCAGTATCGCTGAGTCGCCTACTCCGGCAAAAAGCGCCTCGACGCTGTCCAGGACAACGCGCTTTGCTTTGATCGCTTTGACCGCGTGGGCCAAACGGACGAACAGGCCATCGAGGTTGTATTCTCCCGCCTCGGCAATCTGGTTTCGTTCAATGGAAACGTAATCCACCAACAGCTTCTTGCGCTTGGCAAGGTCACGCAAATCAAAACCCAGCGATGCGACATTGGCCGTCAGCTTCTCCTCGGTTTCTTCGAAGTTCATGCATACGCCAGGCTCGCCGTATCGAACTGCGCCGTGCACCAGAAATTCCATCGCCAGTAAGCTCTTGCCGCATCCCGCTTTGCCGCACACCAGCGAGACACGGCCTTTGGGCAGGCCTCCGCCTGTGAGTTCATCCAGTCCCTGGATTCCCGTCGGGGACTTGGCAAGCGAGGGGCGAGCGGCTTTGGGCTTTGGCTTGGCTTGGGGCATCATG
The DNA here is from genome assembly GCA_963799145.1 of uncultured Acidobacteriaceae bacterium. GTDB lineage: Bacteria > Acidobacteriota > Terriglobia > Terriglobales > Acidobacteriaceae > Telmatobacter. Next base: position 11,075 of record CAWCWQ010000043.1, read on the forward strand.
AAGCTCCTGAGATTCAGGTTGGTTTGGCTTGGGCGTCAAACTTCCGCCGTATGCCGGTATCGGCAGTTAATTCTACGCCAATGCCCTATCGCGCTGCTCCCACCTGCGATTGACAGACGTTTGCAGTAGGCGGCGAACGGTAACCTGCTTATCACTGCCTGGGAGCTTTGTTTGCGAGATGGGGACGCGGAAGCTCATGGAGAACTACATCAAGAAGGGAACTATGGATCTGCAGCCCGCTCCTGCTATAAGCAAGGAACCCTGATTCTCTGAACCTGTTCATGAAAAACCCGACGTGCAATCGGGTTGTGCCTGCCATATCGGCAAGGGTCTCCTGACAGACTTCGGGGATTCGAGTCTTCGGCTTGCCGTCTTCACCGAAATCGGCCAGTTGGAGCAGACGCGCCGAGCTACCCTCATTTCGCCTGAGCCGAAAAATCGGTCAACCAGTTCCTCATGGTTTCGAATGTTTCGAGCCAGCAAATACTGTACGAAAAACTCTGAGAGAGCGCGTCCCTTGCTCAGCTCAAGCGTCATCGCTTCATTGTCGATTTTCATAAGCTTGCAGTCCGTGATTGCGGTTGCGGAGCTCCATGAAAAGGCTCTCCGGCCAGGCCGCAATATCCCAAAAAATCTTCCTCGCTCAATATGTCCAGGTTTGCCTCTTTGCCAAACATGGAAACGACCGTGTGTCGCACCTTCCCTTCCAGGATGTAGAAGACCGCGCCGGCCGCGTCGTCTTGCGCAAAGACTGCTTGCTTCTTCTGAAAGACCGCGATCTCTCTCCCCGCTCCCAACAGTTGTAAGAAACACCCTTCGGGTCGGGCTCGTAATCGTTCCTGGCCAGCTTGGTCGATGTCATCAAAGATTTCTCCCGGCGTGGGGACCCACCTTGCACGTTTTACCTCAAAGCGAACGCAATTGATGTTCACTATTGCTCGAAACTGGCAAGAATGCCTCTCCGGACGAGTCCCTGAAAACGCAAGAGGTGGTCAAGCCGCAATTTGAGGCTGTGCCCCCCCAGGGCCGCGCGTAGCCCATGGCACAGAAATTCATGGCGAAATAGATTGCACGGCTCGAATGGGGCCGCCGAACATCGCGCATACGACATGCTCCATATCTAGACGACAGAAACGCGCGGATAGAGTGAAATCCGTAAGGGTAGGTAGAAGACGGTTCCCGCAGAACAACGGGCATTCATGATAGCACTAAACCCCTTATGGTGGCTGCTGTTGCCGGGTTATTCTTTACGGCTGCCACAGCATCCCACGCAACACAAGGAACCGCAGACACCTTAAAGGGGGGTCACATATGCGCGGACTCAAAACTCTACTCGGCACACAGCATTGCTCGCGGGCCTGGCCCTGGCGCCAGCGGCCCACGCGCAGATCGTCGTCAGACATCGGCGTTCAACCGGTCTGTTCGTACGGCTACTACGACTATGCGCCCTACGCCTGCGCGCCTTATGGGTTTTACGGGCCGGGCTACTTCTACAACGGCATCTTCCTGGGCATGGGTCCCTGGGCCGGCTGGGGCTATGGCCACGGCTGGGGCGGCCATCGGTTCGTGAACGGCGGCGGCGGAAGCTATCGCGGCGGCGGCGGGGCCATGGCCAATCGCAGCAGTTATGCCCGCGGCGGCGGCGCAGCAGTACGAAGCCAGTAATGCCACTCGCGCCCAAGCACCAGTGTCCCATGCTGCAGCAGCTCGTCCCAGCGCAGGCCATGCCGCGGTAGAGCACACCAGCGCACCCCGCGCAACAGCCTCGCATGCCGCACCTCGCGCAGCAGCTCCACGTAGCAGCGGCGGCGAATCTCACGGCGGTGGCGGCGAATCTCACGGCGGCGGCGGCGGTGGTGGACATGCCGGCGGCGGCGAACACAAGTAACCCGTAGCTGCTGCGCCATGCAACTGCGGTGTACTGAAAGCGGCGGAACAAACCTGTTCCGCCGCTTCGCATTTGCAGCAGCATTTCGGGAGTCTAGCGCGCCTGTCCAAGTGGACTCTCGAACGATAGGAAAATCAAAATCCCATTGGTCGCCAACCTCTGTTCTCGCATCACCGGATACACGTGGCACTCAAATCGCCACACGTTTTGCTCCTGGCTTGCCATCGCGGGCCGTTCATTCAACGATATCCAAATCTTAGTTGCTCACAAGACAATTGCGATAGCCGCACGGTATGCGCATCTCTCGCCGGAGAGCTCCGCATCGGCGTCCGAAAGCGTTGTCTGACACAACAGGCACCAAAACAGACACCAGACGAAAACGGCATCTCCGCCTCGAGATGCCATTTTGCATGTAAGCCTTTCGGTTTCCTGGTGCCCAGAGGGGGACTTGAACCCCGGATTTTGAGTCTCTCAAGAATACCGTAAGTCTATGATAAATAAGCGAAATTGAGCGTAATGTCGGATATCCACAAGTGACTGCCCATCAGCAACTTAGCGTAATTATCCGTAATCAAGCCAAACTGATGTCTGTACCCGAACTTGTACCCGACAATCGAGTGTTGTCGCTCGCTATCGAGATTAGCTTGACGCCGTTGCAGCTCATTTCTGTTCGCTCCAGTGAAGGCTCGGAGTCCAGTAGTGGGCAGTTGATTCAGCCGCCGACACCGAAAGGATGCACGGCAGAAGGAATGCCCGGAGTAAAACGCCGACCTCTTCGAGGGATGGCGAGTCGCTGCCTGGATACAGCCGACTGACGAACGCGTTCCATTGCCGTGTCTTCTGCGGATCGCCCAGGAATTCCTCAGTCAGAGCAAAAGGTACATCCTGCGGGATTCCGACTCCGCGCCGCTCGAAGGATGCGCGGATAGCGTCGCGCAAGGTGGCCATTTCAAAGGTCCAGGTGTTGGCCATGAACCAGATGTCGTAGAAGTCCTTCATGCGGCTGTTGCGAATATCCAGCACAACCATTGCATTGAGTTTTTCCGCAATGGCGGCTTCGCGTGGATAGGCGCGGATGACCGGTGGCTTCCATAGGGAGCAACACTGGAAACGAAGCAAATTCCGGCTCTGGATAAACGGCGTCGCCAAATCCAATATCGACCTGCATCGGAATCCGCGCGCCGGCCAGGACGGCGTGGAATTTCACGCGCACACCCTCGTATTCGTCCTCTTCTTTGATCCTTGTGCCCTCGACTGATTCGCCGTCGAAGAGAATGCCGTCATTCCCTTCGACCTTGCAGATGGCCCGAATTGTCTCCTCGACTTCACGAATGGCCGACGATCCCCATCCGAGCAGGTCCAAGTCCTTCGTGGGCCGGTGGGTATCGCCCGTCCAGAGCGTAAACAGCGTAGCTCCCTTGATTGCGAATCTGTCGCGGTAGGTCGAGCTGCCCAGCCGATACAGGAACCGTTCGATCGCATATCTTCCCAAGACTCGCTGGTAGTCTTGGCCCTCTGCTTTGGGCCAGAGCAAGCAAACGCGCGCGGATTGAAGCTGCGGGATTCTTCGCTGGTTCGCGGGTCATAGCGCCTCCATGTAGGGACGGATGACGTTGCTCACGCGGCAGATCTTGGCATAGCGGTAGATGTCGTTGATGGTGGCCTTCTTTTGGCGGAGGCAATCTTTCAGCGCCTCGATGGCAATGTCCAGGCCGATCTTGTTGCGGAATTTGAAGCAGTCTGCCACGGTCTTTGCGGCTGAGTAAACGCGCACAGGCACGCCCTCAACCGTATGCTTTTCGATGCCTTCGGAGAGCGAAGGTTCCGTGAGACGAACCACCCGGAGTGAAGGCGACAGCGATGGCAGGCTTTCTTGCCCCTTTGCCGAGAGCAATCCAGACAGATGCCGGACTTTGCGTCGTGATTTCGTGAAAGGCCAGCGCAGAAAGCAGGCACAGGACTGCTTCCGGCACCCGTTTTGCCACCTCCGCGTAGGAGTGGCGTTCCGTGACCGCCGCGTCTGGCAGAGTATAGATCCCGCGCCCGGTCCGGCTCAGCTTTCCTTGACGGTGGAGACGCAGCAGGTACTCGCGCGGAATGCCGAGAGCCTCCAAGTCGCGGGGCCTCACAATTCCTTTCCGGCGGACATACTGCATGGTTCTCTCAATTGGCTTTGTCGTGCTCATTGTGTCAAACCATCATTATTTAATCACTTGTAATGACGTAATGCAACATGCTGCAAAGCGTATCATGTTTGCAACACGACTACAAACGATTATCCAGACGGCAACTGGACAATTCCCAGCCTTCGCAATCGCCCAGACAATGTCTGGGCAATTGCAGGATGCTAGCGGCCAATCGCAGCCGCCGTTTTCCCTGACACTCACGGCTGTGCCGGTGAAGAGCGTAGACGTTTCCGGCAATGTGCGATCATTTTGCTGTCAATACACGAGAGCATCTGGACGGAGCCAAGCGTGAACTCAGTCGATCAAGAACTATCGAGTTCAATTGCTTCCGCGGTGGAAGTTCGTCGGCTGCTGGAAGAGAACGCTCGTTTGCGAAGCCTCTTGATTGCTCATAGCATACCAATTCCAGAGGCCGCACAACCAACTTTGCATCCTCCTCAAGCCTTGAATGCTGTGCCTGAGGCCCGGAAGCCTGGAATAGCCACAGCGGAGCAGCGAATCGCTTTGTTTCGCAGTCTCTTCCGTGGCCGTGAAGATATCTATGCCATTCGTTGGGAGAATAATGACGGGCGATCTGGATACATGCCCAAAGCGGATCGCGACTGGAAGTCCTATCTGAGTGCGAAAGATGAAGATCGCAAGAAGGTTGATCGCCTGACGCGAACATATAGGCCGCTCACTGATGATGTTATTCACGGGCATCTTGTCGGTGAGACAGACGGTTGGGATCTATCCGCTCCTGCAGGATGAGACATGCTGGCTGCTTGCGGTCGATTTCGACAAGAAGGCATGGCAGGAAGACACCGTTGCGTTTCTCGCCGCCTGCAGCGAACTGAGCGTGCCGGCGGCATTGGAACGCTCACGATCAGGGAAGGGTGGCCATGTTTGGATATTCTTTGAACGAGCAATCCCCGCTTCAACCGCGAGAAAACTTGGCTGCGTAATCCTCACTCGAACGATGGAATCCCGCCACCAGCTAGGACTAGATTCGTATGATCGCTTGTTTCCCAACCAGGACACCATGCCCAAAGGTGGGTTTGGCAACCTGATAGCTCTTCCGCTGCAAAAGATTCCACGCGCAAACAAGAACAGCGTTTTTGTTGATGCAGAGTTCCGACCATATCCGGATCAATGGGAGTTTTTGGCGAGCGTCAAGAGAATGTCTGCTGACGCCGTTGAGGCTGTAGTGCTGGAAGCGCAAAAGCGCGGAGACCTCCTCGGTGTCAGAATCAGCAATGCCGAAGATGAGGACGTTGATCCTTGGGCGTTGCCTCCGTCAAAGGCAAGGGCGGAACGTGAAATCCCTGGGCCTTTCCCAGCACAGGTGCAAATTGTCCGATCGAATCTTGTATATGTAGAGAAAAATGGGCTACCTTCCGCGATGTTGAATCGGCTGCTACGCCTGGCGGCTTTTCAGAATCCTGAGTTCTACAAAGCCCAGGCTATGCGGCTTCCAACATTCAATAAGCCACGAGTCATCGCATGTGGCGAAGATCTCGCCAATTACATCGCGTTGCCGCGAGGTTGTATTGCCGAGGTCATGCAGCTATTTGAAGCACACCGCATCAAGCCGGTGATCCGTGATGAGCGGTTCGCAGGCCATCCGATAGACGTGAAGTTCTCCGGACAGCTGCGTCCGGCGCAACTCGACGCTGCCGCTGCGATCGCCGAATACGACGACGGGATTCTCTGCGCTCCTACTGCATTTGGAAAGACCGCTTTGGCAGCTTGGATGATTGCGCAACGGAAAGTGAACACTCTCGTGCTGGTCCATCGGCAGCAATTGCTCGATCAGTGGCAGGCACGATTAGCGATGTTCCTCAATCTCCCGGCCAAGTCAATAGGACAAATTGGCGGCGGCAAGAACGATCCGAGTGGATGCGTAGACGTTGCCATCATCCAGAGCAGTCACGACAAAGCGGGAGTGAAAGACTTCGTCGCTGAATACGGTCAGGTCATTGTGGATGAGTGCCACCACCTGTCCGCCTTTACCTTTGAGCAAGTGCTGAAGCAAGTGAAAGCGAAATATGTGCTTGGCCTGACAGCGACTCCTGAGCGCAAGGACGGTCATCATCCTATCATCTATATGCAGTGCGGTCCGATACGATACAAGCTCAGCGCCCGTTCAATGACTGCTTCCTCTCCATTCGAGCATGAGGTAATTCCGCGCCTGACAGAATTTTGTGTTCCTCCCGAACAGGCTGACACGACGATTCAGGAATTGTACGCTGCGTCTTGTAGATGACAACACCCGCAATGAACTGATCGTCAGCGATCTGCTGCGTGCAGTCCAAGATGGATGCTCGCCGCTGCTACTCACCGCCAGAACCGAACACCTCAAGTATTTTGAGACAGCGCTCGCATGGCAAGGTTGAAAACGTATTTGTGCTGAAGGGCGGCATGGGGAAGAAGCAGCGGCGGTCGATAGCGGATGCAATTGCGGCCGTTCCGGAGAGCGCAAGCCAAGAGTCATACTGGCAACGGGCAGTTACATCGGCGAGGGATTTGACGATGCTCGGCTGGATACGCTGTTCCTGGCAATGCCGATTTCATGGAAGGGTACGTTGCAGCAGTACGTCGGGCGCCTTCATCGGCTGCACGATGCGAAGCGCGTTGTCCGGGTTTACGACTATGTCGATTCCAACGTCCTCATGCTGGCAAGAATGTATGCGCGGCGATTAAAGGGTTACAGTTCCATCGGCTACCGGATTTGCAACACGCCCTATGAGGTATTTGAAAAGGAACGGCAAGCGACCGGGCTTGGAGAGACCGGGCGCAGAGACTCTCGGAGGGCATGGAGGAATATGACGCAGAAGCAAAGCAAGCCCGTAGTGGTTCATATGGATATTCGCAAGCTGAAACCTGGACGGGAGACCAATCTCCCCTCCCTCAGCAAGGCGAAGCTGGAATCTCTGATCGAGGAAGCCATCGTCGATGCTTATGGCGACGAGGAGCAGACTGGAGGCTTTTTTACTATGATTGAGGAGCATCTTGCACTGCCTTTTACTGTGAGTATCCTCGGGGTTGAGGCCATTGTGGAGAAAGTGGATATGACGCGCGACGGGCGGATTGTCGCGGTCTGTCGGCGAGACGGAGTCAAGCAGAGGATTGAAATCCTCGATCTGCCGCTGCCCAAACCCGCACCAGCAGGCGCGGAATGGATTGCGGCATACAGCCATTGGCGCAAAGGGTTCTAAGTGAGCGAATACCAGTATTACGACTTCAAAGCAATTGATCATGCACTGACAAAAACAGAGATGGCCGCCCTGCGGTCCATTTCCACGCGCGCCGTAATTACCTCGACGAGTTTCACGAATCACTACGAGTGGGGCGACCTGAAGGCCGATCCGCTCAAACTCCTGGCCACAGTATTTCGATGCATTTGTCTACGTGGCAAATTGGGGCACGCGGGAGTTTCATCTTCGTTTGCCGCAGGAGTTGGTTGACGCGAAACAACTCAAAGCAATGCTCCCAGGGAAGTCCGCGCAGGTGCGCAGTGCCGGAAAGTTCGTGACGATTTCCTTTGAAAGCGAAGTGAGAACCCGACGACGACTGGGATGATGGCACTGGCTGGATGGGATCGTTGATCTCTTTGCGTGCCGATCTGCTTCGCGGCGACTTTCGCTGTCTCTACCTCGGATGGCTTTTCTGTGTGCAAAACGGGGAATTCTCCGACGAAGTGTTGGAGCCTCCCGTGCCTGCCGGTCTGCGCGAACTTTCAGCGCCGCTACGATTCGTTGATTGAGTTTCTTGGAATCGATGAGGATCTCGTCGAAGTTGCCGCCTCTGCTTCGGCGCCGATTGAAAGCCGGGCCGTCGCGCAAGGAGCTTGCGACTTGGATTCGAGGCCTGCCTGAGAAAGAGAAGGATGGCCTGCTCGTAGACGCACTGACAGAAACGGATGAACGGTGGAGGATCGAACTTCTGCGCCGCTTTCGAGCAAGAGAACGTCTCTGTCTCAGATCACGGAGCAGTTGATCGGCGTACAGTCGCTAGATCTTCTGGCAGCATCCCATGCCCGCGCCGAGGAGCGTATGCGGAAATTGAATGCGCAGCGAGCAGCGGAGGCAGCGCGGAAGAAGGCAAAGGAAGAAGCAGACCGAGCACTCTTCCTGGACCAACTGGCAAAGCGCGAAAAAGCGGTCTGGAAACAGGTGGATGCGTATCATTCAGAAGCGGCAGCCAAATGATTACGACAGGGCTGTGATGCTGCTTAATGGATCTGCATGATTTGGCTGTTCGTCAGGGAGGTGAAGATGGATTCCATTTGACAATGGAGGATCTCCGCAAGACCCATGCAGCCAAGGAGCGCCTTTCTGCGCAGGCTGGCAAAGGCGAAGCTATAGGGGAAGCCGGCAAATCATCGTTATCCGCCGAGAAGCAATTGCGCCAAAACCGAGAGCACAGGCTTTGCTCTTGCCCCCCAGCTTCGCGCCTAAAACTTACTCAAAATATTCCGTGCAAGTCCGATGCCGCGGAAGTTGGGCTAGCTTTCGAAGCCGTCGAAAGCTTCACGGACGATGACCTCAATGGATGTCACTTCATCGTCGGTCAGCTTCTCAAATTCGCCTTCGCGTCGCTTGCGGCCTAGCTTGCCTTCGTTTAAGCGGATGCCCCTGATGAGATTTTCCGCCATTCTGTCCGGCATCTCCACGATGCTCATGATCCGGCGCAGCGCTTCATAATTGCAGCGGCTCGGGCGGACAATTTGTCCGCTGGTCACTCCGTAATCGAGCGCAATTAAGAGGAACGCGACGAAGCCAATCTATCGAAGAAAGGTAGTGATTCCTTCTAAATCGTTCAGGGGAAAGAGGATGGGGGCTGTACCTGCTTTTGTACCTGAAAATCACACTTTTGAGCTGCGGTGTCGCTCAATCAACGCATCTTAATCGCTGTAAGTCATTTAATATATGTGACTTAATAGATGCAATAAGTGGTGCCGGGAGGCGGGGGTTTCAACCCATAAGCGCTAAGATAAGAATTGACTCTTTCCGGAACGGCGCGTAGTCTTTCCGCATGACTGGACTCGACGACTGGCAGGTATTGGTGGGACTTCTTCCCTCCGAGTGGCGGCAGTTGGGCAGAAGCAGCGGCGCCGTCCGACGGTTGCGCGGCTTTGCTTCTTTGGACGCTCTGTTGCGCACGTTGCTGTTGCATGTGGGCTGCGGCTGGTCGCTGCGCGAGACTGCAGTGCAAGCTAAGTTAGCGGGGATTGCCGAGGTTTCCGATGTCACCTTGCTCAACCGTCTGCGCGATGCGGAGAGCTGGCTTCGCCAGCTGTGCCAGGAGCTTTGGCAGGACAACGGCGTGCAGTTGGAGCCGAGCTTGGCAGGCCGGACGGTGCGCTTGCTGGACGCTACGGTGGTGCGCGAGCCAGGCAAGACGGGCAGTCAGTGGAGGATCCATTACAGCCTGCGTCTGCCCAAACTGGAGTGCGATCAGTTCGAGCTCACCGCGACCTGCGGCACCGGGACGGCGGAGCGCTTGCGGCGGTTTCGTTTTAACCCCGGAGAGCTGGTGTTGGCGGATGCGGGTTATTGCCATCCGGACGGCATTGCGGCGGTGGTCGCCGCGCAGGCCGATCTGTGCATACGCCTGAGTCCGCACGGGTTGCCGCTGTTCGATGGACACGATAAGCCGATCCGGCTGTTGCGCCGGCTGGCCCGGTTGCGCCACGCTGGCGATGTGGCCGACTGGCCCGTCTGGATCAAGTCCGGCGAGGCCAGGATCGCCAGCCGCGTCTGCGCGATTCGCAAGAGCCAGGACGCCATTGCGCGCGCTCAACGCCGCTTGACGCTCAAGCAGCAGGGCGGCAAAACGGTCGGCCCGGCCACGCGCAAATATGCCGAGTACGTCCTTGTTTTCACCACTTTGCCCGATTCCGAGGCAAGCGTCGAACAAGTCCTCGAAGCCTACCGCCTGCGCTGCCAGGTGGAGTTGACGTTCAAACGCCTCAAATCCATAGCGCAAATCGGGCATGTGCCCAAGCACGACGATCAAAGCAGCCGTGCCTGGCTCTACGGAAAACTGCTCGTGGCCTTGCTCAGTCAGAGGCTAGCCAGAGTGGGAAAGACCATTTCCCCCTGGGGCTACTTGCTGCCGCAAACCTCCTACGCCCAGCCCATGGCGCGAATTTGAATTCGCCTTCCATCAGGTGCTTGCAGCCATCACACCACGTCTGTCCCTCGCATCAGTCATGCAGCGATGGAACGAGATTGCCCAAGCGCTGAGTGAGCCAAGCCGCCACCGAAGACCGCAACTCGAATCCTTATCTTAGCGCTTATGGGGTTTCAACCCCCGCATAATGCCAGCAGCATTAACGCGGGCTTTAGCCCCGGAGGAACGCTTTTCGCCGATTTCACTCGATACCTTGAGTTTTTCCGCAGCCTGTTTAGCCCCTGAGGGACCACCCTCCTTACATTAGGGATAAGACTGCTTTGGCGGATTCTGAAACCGCGACATCAAAGGTCGCCCGGGTCGAACGGATGCTCTTCTTGCCGCTTGGCCCGGCGCTCCCAGAGGATGCAGATTGCCTCCTCGGCATCCAGGAGCTCTCCCCGTTTCGCCTGTTCAAACCTTCTTCGATCTGGGCGGCAATGGCCTCTTTATCCGCCGGCATCCAGTCCCCATTCCGACGCTGTCTTGCCTTTAAGGCATTGAACGGCAACATCATGCTCCTTTGTCATGCAACCCCCGCAGCGCCCGGTCCAACTCCAGCTTCTGCTGCGTCAGCAAGGCCAGCTCGGCAAAATCCCCTCGCCGTTCCGCCTCCGCGATCTGCGCCCGCAGGTCGCGCTGCCTGCCTGCCAGAGCCCGCTCCTGGATCTCCTGCACCGCGCTCGCGACCTCGCTCGCCTCCGGCGGCTTCGCCTCAGCCAGCAGAGCCTCGGCCAGCAGCGCCCGCTGCGCCGGCTCCTCCACCACATCCATGGGGTCCCGAGCCTGCCGCCCGGCCAGCGCCTGCAGCGCCTGGAACGTGCCCAGATGCTCAAACCATGCGGGTTGCTCCGGCCAGCGCTTCGGCCGCCAGCCGCCGCGCCGGCTTCATTCTCCGGATCGTCGATGGCCAGCGCCCGCAGCAGCACCCGCTCCACCTCAGTCAGCGCCGGCGGCTCGCGTCTCCACGTGATCCCGCCTTCTCAGCGCCGCCTGCCGCAACTCCTCGCGCAGCACCGCCGAGTCAATCCCCAGCTTTTGCGCCGCATCCCCGGCAAACTGGTCGCGCGCCAGCTTCTCCGGCATGCGCCGGATGTGCGGCAGCAGGTAATTCATGGCCTTCACCTTCTGCTCCGCGCTGGCCCCGGGAAACATCTGCCGCGCCCGCTCGATCAGGTAGTCGGACTGCCGCCGCGCCCCGCGAATCGCCGCCGTGTAAGCCTCTACGCCCCGCTCGCGAATGAACCGGTCCGGGTCCAGCCCATCGTCAAGCGTCACGATCTTGATGGTGAAGCCCTCCTCGGTCAGCAGCGCAATCGACTTCTCCGCCGCATTCGCCCCGGCCGCGTCGGGATCGAAGTTCACCACCACGTTCGAAGTGTGCCGCTGCAGAATCGCCACCTGCTGCTCGGTAAAAGCCGTCCCGCTGGTCGCAATCACGTTTTGAATCCCGCGCAGAAACACTGAAATGCAATCCATCTGCCCTTCAACCAGCAGCGCAAACTCATGCCTGGCGAATCGACGTCCGTCGCCTTGTCCAGGTTGAACAGCACTTGGCCCTTCGAGTAGAGCGGCGTCTCCGGCGAATTGATGTACTTCGGCCCCGCCTTTTCCCCCGTCTCCAGCGTCCGCGCGGTAAAGGCAATCACCCGACCGCTCTCGTTGGCGATGGGAAACATCACCCGCTTGCGGAACCGGTCGTAAATCGGCCCCTGCCCGCCGTCCCCTTGTTCCTTGGAGCTGAAGAGCCCGGAAGCCCGCAGCGCCTCGTCGTCGGCCATGCCTTTCAGCCGGTCGCGTAGCGCGTTGAAGCTGTCCGGCGCATACCCGATGCGAAAAGTCTTCATCCCCTCCGGAGTCAGCCCGCGGCCTGCAAGGTACTCGCGCGCCGTCGCCCCTTCCGGCCCGCGCAACTGCTCCTCAAACCACGCGGTCGCCGCCTCGTGCAATTCCAGAAGTTTTGCCCGCATCCGCGCCCCGGCCGCTTCTTCCGGCGACGAAAACTCCCGCTTCGGCAGCGGAATGCCTCCCTTCTGCGCCACAATCCGCACCGCCTCGGGAAAGCCCACGTTCTCGATCTTGCCCACAAAGCTGAATACATCTCCCGATGCCTGGCACCCGAAGCAGTGGTAGAACTGCCGCACCGCGTGCACCGAGAACGACGGCGACTTTTCCTTGTGAAACGGGCACAGCCCGGAGTAGTTCTGCGCCCCCGCTTTGCGCAGCCGGATGTACCCCTCGATCACCTTGACGATGTCGGCCTGCTGTTTCACGGTTTGGGCAAAGTCGCTCACGGGACGGCCTGTATTGAGGATACGGCCGGCGTTGGGCAGCGGGCCGTGTGGAACGGGTGGATAACCAGGCGCCAACCGTGACTGTGGGTGCCCCAGGTCTCGGGGTCCCCGGCGACTCGGGGTCTGCGCACTAAGCAGGGGGGACGAGCGATTTTTGCTCGTAGGGGTCTGCGTTCGCTGCAGGGGGCGACAGGTCTTCGTCGCTGGGGTGGGGATTCGATTTTGAGACCTGGGAGAAAGAAGCACAGATATTCCCTGGACAAAAACCCGCTAACTAGCTAACTCGCTACCCCCGCGTGAGCGGGGGCTACAGCGGAACCAGGGATGCTGTATCTCGAAGCCACAGCACTCAAGTTGACGCGACCATCAGGACCGGGGCCCCCACGGATAGGCCTTCGTCCGTGGGGTGGAGCGAGCGGCGACCTTGTACAAATCTCATCGGGACACGGTTACCCTGGTTCCGCTCCAACTTGCCGCATCTTCCCGGAATCCAGGAATCTCAGGATGAGCGCCGCGCCCGGGCCACTGCCCACTAATCACTGGAATACTTGTTGCAACGAATATCCCCCTGCCGCATCTGATGAATTGAAAGGAGCAATACCACCATGACCCCAGCCACCCCCACCACCACCTGGAACATCGACCCCGCTCACTCCGCCGCCGAGTTCAAGGTCAAGCACATGATGATCTGCAACGTGAAAGGCAGCTTCAGCGGCCTCTCCGGCGTTCTGAGCCTGGATGAAGCCGACGTGACCAAATCCCGCGTCGAAGCCTCGATCCCCGTCAGCCACCCTCACCACCGCGGACGACCAGCGCGATGGCCACCTCAAGAGCGCCGATTTCTTCGATGCAGAGAAGTTTCCCACCTTGACCTTCAAATCCACTAAGGTCGAATCAAAGGCTGCCGGCGGCGATTTGGCTGTTACCGGCGACCTGACCCTGCACGGCGTTACCAAGCTGTGACCTTCGCAGTCGAAGGCCCGAGCGCACCCGCCAAGGATCCCTGGGGCAACCACCGCGTTGGGCTCGCCGCGACCACCAGGATCAATCGCAAGGACTTCGGCCTTAACTGGAACGCCGCGCTCGAGACCGGTGGCGTGCTGGTAGGCGACGAAGTAACCATCACCCTCGATGTGCAGTTCATCAAGGCCTGAAGCAGCCAGGGTCGGGCGCCCCAGGTCTCGGTTTTGAGACCTGGGAGAGAGCGTCCGAGCCAGTTCCCCGGGAAACGCAGGTGTTCCCTGGGCAAGAACCCGCTAACTTGCTGCATTTTCCCGGAATCCAGGAATCTCAGGATGAGCCCCGCGCCCTGCCCCAGTTCCCTGTTTCCCTGTTCCCTGTTCCAAGGATACCTGTTGCAACGAATATCCTCCTCGCGCATCCAATAAATGTAAGCCCCAGGAGGTCCACCCATGTCGCTTCGCGCAGTTAAGCAGATTCTTGAAACCAAACCCACCATCGAAGGCGCCGGCGTAAAGCTGCAGCGCGCCTTCGGCTTCGGCAAAACCGCCGAGTTCGATCCGTTCCTGCTGCTGGACGATTTTCGCAACGAGAATCCGGCCGATTACCTGGCCGGCTTCCCCTGGCATCCCCACCGGGGCATCGAGACCATCACCTACGTGCTGGCCGGCGAAGTGGCGCACGGCGACAGCCTGGGCAACAAGGGCCGCATGACCGCCGGCGACGTGCAATGGATGACCGCCGGCAGCGGCATTCTCCACCAGGAGATGCCCAAAGGCGACGAGCGCGGCCGCATGCACGGCTTTCAGCTCTGGGCCAACCTGCCCGCCGCGCTCAAGATGACCGACCCGCGCTATCAGGACATCCCTTCCAGCGCCATTCCCGAGGTCACCGAGGACGACGGCACCCGCGCCCGCATCATCTGCGGCGAGTTCTGGGGCAAGAAAGGCCCGGTCGAAGGCGTCGCTGCCGATCCGCGCTACGTGGACATCTCCGTTCCGCCCGGCAAGCGCAAGCGCATCCAGGTGGAGACCACGCGCAACGCCTTCGCCTACGTCTTTGCCGGCGCGGGAACCTTCCGCGACGCCTCCGACCCGCAGGCCGTGCTCACCGAGTCGGCCGTCGACCCCAACGCCGCAGCCGGTCTACGACGCGAAAAACCACTCGCTGGTGCTCTTCGATCGCGGCGACGAGATCGTGGTCGCAGGCCGGTCCGGAGGGCATCCGCTTCCTGCTGGTCTCCGGCAAGCCGCTGGAGGAGCCGGTGGCCTGGTACGGCCCCATCGTGATGAACACCCAGGCCGAGCTGCGCCAGGCCATGAGCGAACTGCAGAACGGCACCTTCATCCGGCACGGGTGAGCTGCGTTTCGAGCTGGCTGATTCCGGCGTCGATGCGCAGGCGCTGCATCTCAGAGACGGGATGCGGCGCGCTCGCGCCGGAGGCGGAATGCCCAGATTCCCTTAATAAAACTTAATTCTCGATGGATAATGCCCGAGTGTATAAGAGGGTCGTGCAGTCTCGCACCAGGCAGTTCATGTTCGAGGGGAGACAGTCCCTGGCAATCCCGCGGGCGACCTGGCAGCACTTTTGGCTCATCCTGAAGGAGAATTTACAATGAGCCTCAGCACACTCGCAGCCGCTCGTCCTCGTCGCCATTTCCGTCGCCTCCATCGCCCAGACCACTCCGGCGGCGGTACCTTGCCGCCAAAGACCTGGGTCGACAAGGACACCGGCCATCGTGTCTGGCGGCTCAGCGATGAGCCCAACTCCGGCGGTTTTTACTTCAACGTCAATGCCTACACCCCGGACGGCAAGCAGATGATCTACACCGCGCCCGACGGCATCCACGTCCTGGACATGGCCACCCGAGCAGACGCGACTGCTGGTCCCCAACCCGCCGCGCCCCGCCGGTGCAGCGCACCGCCAGTGCGCCGGCCCGCGGCTTCCGGCGGCGTCCACGCGCTGGTCGTCGGATATCAAGACCAACAGCGTCTTCTACACCCAGACCGATCCGGCAACCGGCGTCACCTCCGTCTACAAGGCCGACATCAACACCGGCGCAATCCGCAAGCTCGTCGACCTGCCCGCACAGGCGCAACATCGTCAGCGTCAACGCCGACGAGACGCTGGCCGCCGGAACCTATATCGAGGGCGACGCCACCGGCAAGGAGTACGGCGCAGAACGTGCCCGCCCCGGCCGCAGCCTGCCGGGCGCGGCCGACAATCGCGTCGCCAGCCCCGAGCAGGGGCCGCATTACCAGCCCACCGACAAGGGCGCAGATGATGGAGCGCCGTCTGGCCGCGCGCCTGCCGCTTCGTGCTCTTCACCATCCGTCTCGAGCCCGGCCCCAACGGCGAGAAGCCCGGCGACATCAAGGTCCTGCTCCACTCCACCGACTGGGTCAACCACCTGCTCTTTTCGCCCACCGATCCCGACGCTGCTCATGTACTGCCACGAAGGCCCATGGCAGAAGGTCGACCGCATCTGGATGATCCACACCGACGGCACCCACAACACCCTCATCCACAAGCGCACCATGGCCGATGGAGATCGCCGGCCACGAGTTCTGGGGCCTCGACGGCGAGACCATCTGGTACGACTGGCAGTATCCCAAGGGCGAGGACTTCTTCCTCGCCGGCTACAACCTCAAGACCGGCAAGCGCACCGCCTACCACATGCAGCGCGACGAGTGGGGCATCCACTTCAATCTGACCAAGGATCTCGACCTCTTCTGCGACGACGGCGGCGATCCCGGGCCAGGTGGCGCGCGCCAAGGATGGCGAGTGGATCGAGCTTCTCCATCCGCAGATGATCAACGGTCGGCCCGGACGCGCTCAACGAGCCGGACTTCTGGCAGCCCGGCGTCTTCCACTCCGAGCACCTGGTCAACATGTCGCACCACTACTATCGCGAGGAGCCCAACGTCCGCTTCTCGCCGGACAAGAAGCTGGTGATCTTCACCAGCAATATGTTCGGGCCGAGCTACGTCTTTGGCGTGGAAGTCGCGAAGGCCGACAATCCGCCCGCCGAGGACGTGCAGTCCACCCCCGACCTGGCGCGCAAGTTCAACCCCACCGACCCGCCCAACAGCAAGGGCCCCATCCAGCCCCCGCCCGCACGATGAAGCAGCCGTCAGCCTTTAGCCGGGGTGCCCAGGTCTCACTTTGAGACCTGGGATACAACGCCACTCAATCGCAATTCACGAGATCGCGCGGTCAGGGAGTTAGGAGCTAATAGCTAAAAGCTGCTTTTTCACGCCTCCACCGGCAGCTCCGCCGACAGAATATTCATCGGCGTCAGCCCGCGCTGGCGCAGGGCGCGCAGGCTCAGCGCGTCGTGGCGCTTGGCCAGCCGGCGGCCGTTGTGGTCCACCACCAGCCGGCAGTGGTACCACGCCGGAATGTCGAAGCCCAGCGCGCGGTTGAGCAGAATCTGCCGCGCCGTGGACTTCAGCAGATCGGCGCCGCGCACCACTTCGGTAATGCCCATGGCCGCATCGTCGGCCACGCAGGCAAGCTGGTAGCTGGGCACGCCGTCCCGCCGCCACACCACAAAATCGCCAAAATCCTCGCCGGCCACAAAGCGCTGCGGGCCCAGATTCTGATCGTACAAACTCGACCACTTCGCCGTCGGGCACGCGGAATCGCCAGTTGATGCCGTCCGGCGTCTCGATGTCGCTGGCCGTGGGGCCGGGCAGTTGCGGAGCGTGGCCCTGGAAGCGGCGGCAGGTGCCGGGATAGATCGGCTCGTCGTCCAGCGGCTCGAGCTTGCCGTTGCTCTGCGCGCCGGCGCTCCGGCAGCGAGCTTTCGTGCGGCGCGCCCAGCGCGGATTCAAGATCCTTGCGCGAGCAGCGGCAGGGATAGAGATAGCCGCGCCGCAGCAGCCTGCGCCAGGCCGCCAGATAGATGGCCCGCCGCTTGCTCTGCACGTAGGGCGCAAACGGCCCGCCCTTGTCCGGGCCCTCCTGCCAGCGAATGCCCAGCCAGCGCAGGTCTTCGAGCGCGGCTTCGGCATAAACGGCCTGGCTGCGCTCCGGGTCCAGGTCTTCCATGCGCATGACCAGCGCGCCGCCTGCCTCGCGGGCCCGCTGCCAGGCCGTCCAGAAGGTGCGCGCGTGGCCCACGTGCAGATAGCCGGTGGGCGAAGGCGCAAGCCGGCCGCGATAACCCGACGTCGGCGTTGGAGCGAGGCTGGCCATACTGCCTCAAGTCTAGGCAGCCGTGCACGCGCCGCATATGGACAGTTTGATTCCTTAACAACTTGGTTCCAGCGGCGATCGCACGCTGACTCAGTTCGATGCGCCGGCGTCATCGTCGTCGTCTGCGTCGCATCGTGTCGCGGATGGCCGTACTGCCCGATGCTCTCGTTCAGATGGTCGGGATCCACCGAAACCTGCACCACGTCCATCTCGTTGCCGTCCTTGTCCACAATGAACAGGCCCATCCGCTTGCCCTCGGGATGCACGAAGATCAGCGTCTGTTCGTTCCCGTGCGGCTGGTCTCGCGGATCATCCGCTCCCAGCCCGCGCCCAGCTTCTCCTCCACCATCCGGTTCAGTTCTCGCCGTCCACCGGCTCGGTGAAGTTCTCGAACTCCGCCACATGCAGCCGCCCACGCCGCCATGTGTGGCCTTGCGCGCAATCAGGCTGACCAGCCCCATGAACGGAATGCGCGTGGCCTGCACGTGATAGTGGCTCTCGATCGAGCTGCACCACGCCGTCAAAGCCGCCCTCGCCGCTGCCGGCCAGCACGACCACCGCGGAACCAGCAGCGCCACAAAAACAACCGGAATCAGCCAGTAGCCGCTTCATTGGTCGCCGCCCTTCTTGTCCTTGTTCTTGTCCTTTGTCTTGGCTTGTCCTTGTCTTTGCCGTTCGCGTCTTTCGCCACGTCGCCCAGCGCGCCCAGCCCGCCAAGCCCTTCAGTTGCCCAGCTGGTCCAGCGATCGGCCCCAGGATCAGCACGATCGTCAACTCCTTCGGCTCGGCGGTCAGGATGAACATGCCCGTGCGACTCGCCGTTCACCAGCTTCACCATCACGTCGGTGGTCTCGCCGGTCTTGCGCTCGCGCTCGCGCACCATCGGCGACCACTCGCTGGTCTCGAAAGTACTTGCGCAGCTTGTCGATCTCGTCCATCGAGTACTCGCCCTCCTTGTCGAACTCGTAGTCGCGGACGTAGATCCCGTCCAGCCCCTCGATCAGTTGCCGCGCCGCGGCATCGTCCTTGTCCTTGCCGTTCATGAATTTGGCGGCGAAGCTCGAGCATGTTCTTGCCCAGCGTCACCTCGGTGACATCGGAGGCGCGCGCGGCCAGTTCCTTCTCCACCGGCGGCGGCAACGGCAGCGGCGAGTTCTGCGCCGGCAGGGTCGCCGGCCATGCCGCCGGCCCCCAACACGAAAATCAAGATTTGCTTTTTCATAAAAACTCTCCTATCTGCCCACATGACTTCGGCTCACTCCCCGCATCGCGGTCATGTTCCGCGAGTTGTGCCTTCATCTGGTCCAGCGCATGGCTGGTAATCCGCAGCGCGGTCAGCACCTGTTCGCGGCCGCTTCGCCCTTGCGCCGTTCTTCGCGATTGCGCCAGGCAAGCCCGCCGCCCAGCACCCCCGCCAGCACCAGGCAGGCCGCCAGCCGCTGCCACAACACCGTGCGGTGCGCAGGCGCTCGGTGCGCTGCCGGCTGCGCCGCTCCATCAATCTTGCGCTTCAGGCTGGGCGGCGCAGGCCGCCGCTCCAATGCCTGCGCGCAGCTCCTGCTTCAAAGTCGTCCATCGGTTCAAGCTCCACTCGCCATCATACTCCTTCACTCGACGTACTCCTTCAAATGGCTCGTCGGCCTTGGCCCGCAGCAGCTTCAGCCCGCGCTGCAGGTGGCTCTTCACCGTGGCCAGCGGCGCATCCAGCGTGGCCGCAATCTCCTCCGGCGTCAGGTCCTCCTGGTAGCGAAGAACCAGCGCCGCGCGCTGCGCCTCGGGCAGCGTCGCCAGCAGGCCTTCCAGCCGCGCGCCCAGCGGAGATGTTCTGCTCCTCCATCAGCGCCCCGTGGCTCTCTTCGATCTCCACCCACAAATCCATCCCCCGCACCTTGCGCCGCCGCAGCGCATCCGCCGACCGGCTCATCGCCACGCGCCGCAGCCAGAAGAGGCGTGCAGCGGCGATTCGATCCTGCCCAGGTGCCGGTCCAGCTCCAGAAAAACATCCTGCGCAATCTCCTCGGCCAGGCCGCGGTCGCCGGTCATCCGCAGCGCCAGCGAAAACACCATCGACTGGTGCTCGTCCACGAGTTGTTCAAAGTCCGGCTGCCAGTCGTGGGCCATATCTCTCGCTGCTACTCTCTTATCCGCGCGAAATGCGGCGCTGGGGATGCAGAGAGTTACGCTCCACACAGAAAAAAGGTTCAGTACCCGCCCGCTCAAGCGCTGCGGGGTTGCAATGAACCCGACCCACGTGTCCTTGATACTGCCGTCGAAGATCACCGATTCCGGAGCGAGCAAGGGGCTTCAGCCAGTCCTGACAAAATGAACGCGGGCCTAATACTACAGTTGTAAATCGAAGATTCCGGAGGGAGCAGGGGGCTTCAGCCCCCTGAAAGAGTGCGAATTTGCGGGGCCTTCAGGCCCGGGCCTCTGCGCCTTTTTCCGCGAAATGAAGCAAGTACAACTGTAGTATTAAGGGCCTGCAGAAAAACTCGACCCAGCGGAGATTCCCGGAGGCTTTGTATCAGGGCACGACTTCAGTCGTGCCGAAAGCGGCTAAAAGCAGACATGGGCTTCACAGGCTGCGGAAAAACTCAATACGGAGGGAGGCGGGGGTTTAAACCCCCGCACAATGCCAGCAGAATCAAAGCTGGCTTTAGCCACGGAGGGTCACCTTCCGCCAATTTCACCCGAAAACCCGAGTTTTTCCGCAGCCTCTTTACCCCCTGATGCCCGCTTTTCGGGATTGCACCTCGAACACCCGCCCCCGGCCCCAAAAGAATCAAGCGCCGTTCACCGGCGATTCGGCCGTCGAACCAATCGGTGAACACTACGGCGTTTTCGAGGAGTGATCCTGCTCGCTGGACTAAAACGGTCGATTTTGGGCGGAGGTGAGCGGAACCTCCAAGGAACGCGGCGCTGTCAGCTTCACAGACCTTGGCGGGCTATTACTCAACCAGTTACTGACGGGTGGGCGACCATGCAGACAGTACGCCGAGTGGTGGCGGGGCCGATTCAGGGTGTAAAGTCAATTCGTGAAGGCCATATATCCAATCTTTGTAATCTGCTTCTCAATTGCGATCTCAGCGCAGGACAAGATTGGGGTTCAACAGTCTGCCCCTGCCTCCGCAAATCTACCAGCCTTCGAAGCCGCTACCATCAAGCCGCCCGATCCCGGGGCCCGTTACCGGAAGTTCGGCTTTTACGGCGAACCCGGTGGGCGCGTGTTCTTTGGCGGGTTCGTCAAGATGCTCGTTGAGCTTGCCTTTAGCCTTCAGGACTACCAGGTCACCGGAGACCCGAGCTGGGCCTCTTCGCAGTGGTTCGATATAAACGCCGTTCCCCCCGAAACCTCACTCTCGCGCAACATCGAGGTGCGCAACGCGGAACCAACCCCCGAGCAGCGCCTCATGCTCCAGAGTCTGCTGGCCGACCGCTTCGGCCTTAAGTTCCATTTTGAAACGAGAGAAGGAGAAGTCTACATCCTCACCCGCAGCACCAAGCCGCTCCAACTCAGGCCGCCAAAGGACGCTGCATCAGATCCACGCGCCATCGTGACGATCAGGCAGGGCGGTATCGCCGATGGGGAAGCGGTGGGCATCAACACCTCCACCGATTACCTTGCGTCGAGGCTCAGCCAGTATCTCCAACTTCCCGTCCTGAACCAAACGGGAATCACTGGCTCTTACGACTACTATCTGTCGCCCGATGATCCTGATAATCACGACATGGTCGCGGCGGTTCTCAGCGTTGTGGATCGCCTCGGCCTGAAGCTCAAACGCGGCCGCGGTCCGATCCAGATCATCGTGATCGACCATATCGAGCAGCCGTCACCGAATTAGGATCTAAGCAAAGCTGGTTTGGTTTTACAGTATAGCGAGTGAGTGACCGCTAGCCGGACATTACCCCAGTTTGCCCCCAGCCATGTCCGCTACGCCGACGCCGTGACCAGCCCTGGCTGTCCGGCTCGACTTGGCTCTGGGGGTAGCAACAAGCTGAGACCAGCGGCTGCATCCAGCCCGTGAAGCCCACGCTGGCGACCACTTCGGCGACCGAGGCACCGCAACCCAGTCGCACCGAGCTGCGCCTAGCCCTGCCATCGACATGGACGCCAGCGCGGCCACCAGCCAGCTCCCCACGCTGGATGCAGCCGGTGACCCAGCCGGTGCTGTCCGGCCCGAGTTCCTGTGAGTAATCTCCGGAAGGCGACAAACCAACCGGGACTGAAAAGAGTTAAAAATATTACGTGAGAAATAAAGCGATGGCATCATCTTCAGTCCGCTTTCTTAGTCGTTCATTTGTCGGCGCACTGGCGCTAGGTGGCGCACTCGCCCTTGGCCAGAGCACACCGGCTAGCCCACCCGCCCGGACGGACGCAGGCTCCTCGCTTGCGAAGGTGCCGGTCGATCTGAGCTGGCTGCACGAGTTCGTCGGACCTTACTTGGGTAAGGACATCAAATGGGACCCACGCTTTCAGGCCCTGATCACTTCATCGCTTCACCAGCGGCAGAGCATCTGGCGTGATCACGGCAGGCTCGTCTCCCTGCCGGATTTGGTCCAGGTCTTCATTGGCACGCCCGGCTCGGTACTGGAAGATGAGGACCGTTTCTACACCATCGAAGGCTGCGTGCCCCACGACTGCATGAACAAGGGAATGGTATGGATCGACAGCGCCTCCACCCCTAAGCAGGCAGTGATTTTTGTTGCCATGAGCAGCGTGAACACCGCCATGGGAGAGCATGGCGATCCCATTCATCTGTGGCTCTTCAGCAGTACGGCGCTCAACCGCGGAAGCTGCCCCCCAACTTCGTGCTGCGTCTCAATCAGTGGTGGCTAGGGACGCAATGCAGCAGCGTCCGACTTCAACGAGAGCTTGCCTCGGTAACGATCGTGAAACCTGATGGCGAAACCGTCGACCTGACCCCGGCACTGCTGGCGTCGTTGAAAGCTCGGGGGCACGAAGTAAAACCCTCTTCAAGAAGATGAGGGAATGCACCGATGTACTCGGAGAACCGAGGCAGTCTGCGAGTTACGCCGAATAACCGCCCAACCGTCAGTTACCAGTTGTGCACTACCCGCCCCCTACAGCGCGGTAGCCTCGCCGAGAGCCGCGACAGTCTTGGCAGCAGCATTTACTTGACTGGGCGGCAGAATAGATTCCAGCCAGAATCGTGCAGCCAATGCAGGCGGGAAAACAAAAATCTGAATAACGATATTGTTTTCTGCTCCTTACAGGTTCTCCTCAGGATTACTCCCCGAATGTCGGCATGCGGGAAGCGTTCTTCCCGCATGCCACGGGCAGCCCCCGGACCGCCGACAAACCGGGCCCCACCGCCCACTCCTCCCGCCGGACCCGGCTCCGCGCCACCCGGCCAAAAGCGAAGCTGGAAGCTAGCCCCTTTCCGTTTGCACCGTTCCCTGTGCACTTTTCCCCCGTCCACTGTTGCAGAAAACCTCCGAAAACCTACCGTAAACCTCCCGAAAACCCCCAATTAACCTCAATAAACCCCCCTTTTCGAGGTTTTCAGGCTAGTTCTCAGCAACCCTTTCCTCCGGAAGGGAAAATTCTCAGCAGCCAAACCGCCTGTTTCGCAACCCTGTAGAGTTAAGTCCTCAAAAAAGTGCAACCACTTGAGCGAACCTTTAGCCCTGTTTCGTAACCCTATAAGCGAACCATTAACGTTTACGGCGCTGCTTATAAGCGGCCATTTCGAGTGCCGCGCCGTGTTGGTTCTCGCCCGCTGGGAATGGCATCGTCTTTGTGCGCGCCTACAGCTCCGACACGCGGTTCCCTGGCCTGGGCTACTGCGTGGTGCTCTTCAATACGTGCGTCATGCCGTGAGTCATTGAGGAAGGCCCGAAGCGATTCAGAATGGCCGAACTCGGTGAGTTGAAGTGTACGCACACCAGAGAGTCGCTGTAAGATTCCCTCGATGAAAACTCGCAATGTTCAAACCGGACTGACGCGCAGGGAACTGCTTCGACTTTCAACCTGTGGGGCTGCTGTATTGGGCGCTCGAATTGCGTTTCCGAAGCTGGCATCGGCGACGGTGCCCGAAGCAATGACTGCGCATGTAAAGACGGCGGAGGAGAGGCTCTATTCAGATCTTCTGCAAACATGGTGCGACGGGCTGGTGGCGCGGCAGGTTACAGGGATCGCCGACACGGCTTTGCGCGGGGGGCTGCTCTGTCCAGCGTGCGGGTTGATCCATGGGCGATGCGGCGATGCGGTCTATCCGCTGCTGCGGGTGGCGCATTCTACTGGCGACGAAAAGTATCTGCGTGCGGCGCTTGCGGTGCACGAATGGTCAGAGCGCACGGTGAGCCGGGCGGACGGCAGTTGGGTGAACGATGTTTCGCTGAGCACATGGAAGGGGATCACGGTGTTCCATGCGATTGCGCTGGCCGAGGCGCTGGAGCATCACGGGACGATTCTGGATGCGGCGGTGCGCAAGCGATGGACCGAACGGCTGGCGCGGGCGGCGAAATTTCTGGACGGATTTATCACCGATTGAGACCGGGAACATCAACTACCCGGTGACGGCGTCGCTGGCGTTTGTGCTGTGCGGGCGGGTGCTTGGCGACGAGCACTACGTGGAGCGCGGGCGCGAGCTGGCGCACCAGGTGATGGAGCAGTTCACACCCGAAGGATTCTTGATTGGCGAGGGGCATCCGCTCCGCGGCGTAACTGCGAAGGGCTGCCGGCCCGTGGATCTGGGTTACAACGTGGAAGAATCGCTGCCGTCTCTGGCGCTGTATGCACTCATAACCGACGACAAGGTGGTGCTGGACCAGGTGATTGCCGCGTTCAGGACGCACATGGAATTCATGATGCCGGATGGCGCGTGGGACAACAGTTGGGGGACGCGCAACTACAAGTGGAGCTGGTGGGGGAGTCGCACCAGCGACGGTTGCCATCCGGGGCTGGTGCTGCTGTCGAAGTATGAACCAGAGTTTCGCGAGGCGGCGCGGCGCAATGCGGAGCTGATGGCTGGCCTGCACGCACGACGGGCTGCTTTACGGCGGGCCGGATTACTTCGCGCACGGCGACCTGGCGTGCATTCATCACACATTTACTCATGCCAAGGCGCTGGCCGCGGTGCTCGATCGCGGCAGCTTCAGCGCCGAGACGGGCGAACGGCCGAAGCTGCCGCGCGACCAGGCCTACGGGCTGAAGACCTTTTCCGTAATCGGCACGCGGCTGGCGGCCATCGGGCCGTGGCGGGCCACTGTCACTGAGTACGACTGGGAATATGTGGAAGACGTGCAGGCCGGCAGCGGAGGCGACTCGGGGGGCGGACACGCGAGCGGCGGCGCATTGTCGCAGTTGTACCATTGCGGGCTGGGGCCGGTTCTTGCGGCCAGCATGACGAAGTACGCGATGATTGAGATCTCGAATCAGCAGCAGTATCGGGACGGGCCGCATATGACGCTGACGCCGCGGATCGAGTGCGCGGGGAAGGAGACTTATACCAGCCTTGACGATCTGAAGGCTATGGTGACGGCTACGCAGACGGGCGGCGAGATTGTCTTTGACGCGCAGGGGCGGCTGCTGACAACGGGGCACAAGCCGGTTCCTGGCGATGGGGTTCTCTATCACTTGGTCTACAGGCTGAGCGATGCGGGCGTGGAACTGGTGGTAAGCGCAAATGGTGTTGGGCCGGCGCCGCTGCGGTTCATTGTGCCGGTGATTGCGCGAGCGGACGAGGAGTTTGAGCAGCCCGATCCGCGGATGGTGCGGATTGCCAAGGCGAAGGGAACTCTGACGGTGAGCACCGATGCGGCCGAGGGGTTCGAGGCTGTGCCGAAAGAGAGGACTTTCAATCTGGTGCCGGGATTCGAGGCTATTCCGTTGTCGGTGGTGTTACAGGCTGGGAAAGAGACGCGGGTGCGGATCAGAGGGGCGGTGAATAGGTAAGTTGTTCCGCCTTTCCGGAATGGAACGGAACACTGGATTGTCCACGGTATCTCTGCGACCGTTCAGCTAATGTATATCGCGCCTCAGCGGATAGTCGACCACTATAACCCGGCCATCGCTGAGAGCCTTGACTGAGTGGCGAGCGTTGGCAGGCACGATTGCGACCACGCCCGGTCGAGCAACCTGGACCGCGCCGTCGATGGGGACCTCGAGTTCTCCTTCGATAACTTCATAGATTTCTTCCTGAGGATGGAAGTGCTCGTGAATGGATGAGCCGCGCAGGAAATCGTAGTGCGCGAAGGTCATGCTCGGCGAGTGGAAATAACGACCGTTCCATCCCGGCAAGCGCTCAACGACATCGAAACTATCAGTGTCCACAAAGGGCATAGGGCCTCACTTGAGACGCATACTAGTCTACCGTCTCCGAAATGACTATACAGGCAGTGTCTGTTTCGCTCGCTGGATTTTGCGCAGGATGTCCTCGCCTTTGGCGTTCCAGGTGTAGCGTGTCGGGTTGGCGTTGCGTTCGGCCAGATAAGCCAGAATCTGATCGCATAGATCCTTCACGTGCCGGAAGCTGCCTTCGCGCACCACATCCTCGGTAATGTCGCGAAAGAACCGTTCCACGAGATTCATCCACGAGGCCGACGTGGGTGTGAAGTGCAGATGGAAGCGCGGATGCTTGGCCAGCCATGCCCGCACCTCCGGGTGCTTGTGGGTGGCGTAATTGTCCACGATCAGATGCAGATCCAGGCCCTTGGGGGTCTGGCGGTCGATCCTCTTCAAGAAGCGCAGCCACTCTTGATGCCGGTGCTGACCGGCCAACATGGAAACTATCTTTCCTTCCAGATAGTTTAGGGCGGCGAACAGCGTCACTGTCCCATGACGAATGTAGTCGTGGGTGGCGGTGCGGAT
Source organism: uncultured Acidobacteriaceae bacterium (assembly GCA_963799145.1). Taxonomy (GTDB): domain Bacteria; phylum Acidobacteriota; class Terriglobia; order Terriglobales; family Acidobacteriaceae; genus Telmatobacter. The sequence goes on from CAWCWQ010000043.1 coordinate 37,594, forward strand.
ATGGCCTATGCCCAGCGGCAGTGCAGGCTGGGTCCGCTCCAGAGCCTGGCATTGGCTCTTCTCGTCGCAACACAACACCAGCGCCTTGTCAGGAGGATTCAGGTACAGGCCGATAACATCCCAGAATTTCTCCTCGAACCTGGCATCGTTGGAGATTTTGAATGTCCGCGTCAAGTGCGGCTGGATGTCGTTGCTGGACCAAATCCGCTGTACCGTGCTCGGAGATACCTTTTGCGCCCTGGCCATCGACCGGCAACTCCAGCGCGTCCGGTTGGCTGGCGGCTGCACAGCCCCCGTTAGGATGGCTTCTTTTACCTTGCTCTCCAGAATCGGCTTGCGTCCCCGTCCCGGCGCGTCCTCCAGCCCCGCCAGGCCCCGCTCGCGAAAACGTTGGCGCCACAAGCGCACCGTGTGACGATTCACCCCCAATTGCCGCGCCACGGCCAAATCCGGCTCACCGGCCGCCGACATAAGCACAATCCGGGCTCGCAAAACATTCCGTTGTTCCGAGGTCTTCATGCGAACCGTACGTTCCAACGCCTTCCGATCCGGCTCGCTCAGCACAATTTCGGGAAAGGTGGGCTCCATGCCCTACAATCTATCATATCGTCCCTTATTAGTCTAGACATTTAAGAGACACAACACTAGCATGAACAATGACCGCGGCTGCAGGCAAAGGCAAGCGTCTAACCGATCCTGCCGCTATTCTGAACGGGAGCCATGAATGCTGCGCGGAGTGAATTCGATGTGATTGTCCTGGGGGCGGGCGCAGCTGGGCTGATGTGCGCTGCTGTCGCCGGGCAGCGCGGGCGGCGGGTGGCGCTGCTCGAACACAACGGGCAGGTGGGGCGGAAGATTCTGATTTCCGGGGGCGGGCGGTGCAATTTTACGAATCTGCACTGCGGACCGGAGAATTTCATTTCGGAGAATGTGCATTTTGCCAAGTCGGCGCTGGCGCTTTATGAGCCACGGCACTTTATCGAGCTTGTGGATCGGTATGGGATCGCATGGCATGAAAAGACTCTCGGACAGCTCTTCTGCGACCACTCAGCAAGGGCGATTGTGGAAATGCTGCTGGCAGAGTGCGTGCGGGGCGGCGTGGAGATTGTCCTGAACGCGCGCGGGATCGAGGTGGAGGGCGCGGCGGGCGGCGGATTTCTGGTGGCGTGTTCGCAGGGCGAATTTGTGGCTGGGGCGCTCGTTGTGGCTACCGGGGGATTGTCGATTCCCAAGCTGGGGGCAACCGGGCTGGGGATACCAGTTGGCGCGGCAGTTCGGGATGAGGGTTGTGAACCCGAGACCGGCATTGGTACCGCTGGTGTTGGGCGGGGATGAGGCTGCGTGGGCAGAGTTGGCTGGGGTAGCGGCGGAGGTGGAGGTGCGGACGGCTGGAACAGGCTGCGAGGCTAGATTCAGGGACAAGATGCTGGTGACGCATCGGGGGCTGAGTGGGCCGGCGGTGTTGCAGGCGTCTTCGTATTGGCGGTCGGGGGAAGAGCTGGTGGTTGACTTTGCGCCCGAGATGAACGTGCTGGGGGCGCTCATGGAGCCGGGGGCACGCCGGGTTGGGGTGGCTTTCAGGCAGGCATTGCGGAAGGTGTTGCCGCAGCGGTTGGCGGGGTTTCTGGCGGATGCGAGCAGTCCGAAGGGATGGTCGAATGCGGCTCTGGAGGCTTGCGAGCAAAGACTGCACCGGTGGGCGTTTCATCCGAAGGGGACGGAGGGATTTGAGAAGGCCGAGGTGACGGCCGGAGGCGTGGACACGGCTGGATTGCAGGCGCGGACAATGGAAGCGCGTGGCGTGCATGGTCTGTTTTTCATTGGGGAAGCGGTGGATGTGACCGGGCAGCTGGGTGGGTTCAACTTCCAGTGGGCGTGGGCGTCGGCGGTGGCGGCGGGAAGGGCGGTGTAGCGACAGGGTGCAGGTGAGATGCTTCAACATGTTGTCTATTCGATCTGGACCTTTGCCGCTAACCTTTGCAGAATCGCTCATTCCGTTTTGGGCTCGTGTCAAAAGAGCGGCGGGCTACTTCTTTGGCAGATTATTGAAAATAAATGAGAAGAGTTAGATGTAACGGTTGCAGGGAATTCGCCAGGGTTCCGATAAGCTAAGAGCATTCATAAAAAAATGAGGGTAACAGGGAAAGCTAATGAGAGTTTCCCTATCTTCTTCGGGCCATCTCCGCGGATTCGCGGGTGTAGGAACAAATGCAGAGTGGCTTCGTGGTGTTCCACCCTTGCGTCAGGCAGACGAAAGGCAGGTTTTTTACTGCTCTGCGCTTCACTCAGAATGACAGAGGGGATGGAGCGTGGGCGTTTTCGCTTCCCATCCTTCGCAAAATGCGCGAAGGATGGGGCACCCTGATTACAGCAACAGCGAAAATGCTCCGGCGCATCAAAGCGAATGAGAAAGACAATGGCGGATGGAGGGCCGGGGCCTCTGACAACTGCGACGGAGGAACGCTGCAGTGTGAGGGAAGCCGTGGCCCGTGTTGCGGAGCAAAAGCGGCGGAGAGCCGGATGCACTGAATCCTGCGCTCCCAAAAGAGAAGGAAGAGACAGGAATGAAGCTCACGAAGAACGAGTGGTTGCGCGGCGCCGGCAGGCAGATGAGACGAAACTGGTTGTGGTGGCCCTAATGGCGATGGGACTGCTGGGGATGCCGCTGGTGCAGGTGGCCGGCGCGCAGGCGGTGAGCACGACGACGGTTCAGGGGACGGTGTATCTGGCGAACGGGCAGCCGGGCTCGGGGACACTGGACGTGAGCTGGCCGGCGTTTACGACGGCGAACGGGCAGGCGGTGGCGGCGGACAGCATGACGGTGACGATTGCGCCGGATGGATTTGTGAGCGTGAACCTGGCGCCGAACCTGGGAGCGACGCCGGCGGGGCTGTATTACACGGCGGTTTTCTACATGAGCGACGGGACGACGAGCACGCAGTACTGGGTGGTTCCGGCGGCGGCGCAGGCGAGCCTGGCGCAGGTGCAGGCGCAGTTGATGCCGGCGGCGCAGGCGGTGCAGGCGGTGAGCAAGGCGTATGTGGACCAGGCGATTGCGGAGCTGACGGCAGAGTCTGCTGACGGCGTCGGGCGGAACGCTGAGCGGGCCGCTGTATTTGAGCGGCGATCCGACGCAGCCGTTGCAGGCGGCGGACAAGCACTATGTGGATACGGACGTTTGCGCAGGCGGTTCCGCTGGCGGGCGGGAACATGACGGGCGCGTTGACGACGCCGGCGGTGAACGGGGTGCAGGCGCCGGCGGCGGGCAGCTCGCAGACGACGCTGCAGGCGGCGATGACCGCGGCGGGGACGAACGGGGCGATGGAGATTCCGCCGACTTATGCGGGGACGGATAGATTTACGAATCCGAACGGCGTGCAGGTGACGGATTTGCGGACCAGCGGGGCGCAGCAGGCTGAGCGCAGCGTGAAGGAATTTGGCGCGGTGTGCGATGGGGTGACGGACGACACGAATGCGCTGCAGGCGGCGCTGAATTATGCGCAGGCGCATGGCGTGGCGCTGACGATTCCGCAGGGAACATGCAAGACGCGGACGCTGAACTGGCATGGGGAGTCGATTGGCGGAATGGGCAAGCAGGTTTCGGCGCTGATGGGATTTCCGGGGCAGGATGTGCTGGCATCGGCGACCGGACAGCGCGAATCTGCTGAGCTATACGCGGATGCACGATCTGACGATTTATGTGGACCAGAGCGTGGATGTTTCGTGTTCGCCGGCCGAGGGACGGGCGCCGGCGGGAAGCTGCGCAGTGAGCCGGCCGATGGAGAACAATTCGATTTTTTCGCCGGGCGGCAACGGGCTGACTGGGACGGCGGGAACGGGCGCGGGCATGGGCGGTGGGCAACTGCGCGATTGCGATGCCGGCGGCGACGGGAGCGGGCGGCAACGGGCTGCGCGTGGCGGAGATTGAGAACGTGGAGATTGCGACGACGGGCGTGGACCCGATGGCGGCGCAGTATCCGGGCGCGCACTCGACGCACACCTGCGGAATGTATCTGGCGCAGTGGCCGCAGTGGAGCGAGTTCCGGAATATCGACATTCGCGGGGTGAATACGGGCATTGCGATTCCGGCGCTGCCGGTGAGCGACGCCGGCGGGACTGAATGCGGATTCGAACCGGTGGCAGAACATCACGATTCAGGCGACGCACGGGTTTACGGCGGCGGCGGGCTCGAACAATGTGCTGGATAACGTGGTGGCGATGGCGGGGAATTCGTCGGCGACGGGCGAGCCGCCGACGGGGCTGGTGCTGGATTTGGCGGAACGCAGCAGGGCTGGACGGTGCGGAATGCGGTGGTGATGCCGGCGTGGAACGCGGTGCAGCCGCAACTGACGGTGACGGCCGCGGGCGGCGCGGTGACGGCGGTGACGGTGGGTTCGGAGCACGGGTTGGGATTCGATCCGTATGGAACGCAGGTTCCGTTGAAGTTCAGCGGGAGCTGCACGGCGCAGGCCACGGCGAACGTGAACAGCGACGGATCGATTGGGACGATCAGCGTGACGCAGGGCGGCGTGGGCTGCTCGGGAACGACGACGGCGAGCGTGAATGTGGCGGGGACGTGGGATACGGCGGCGCCGGTGAACCTGATTGGCGGGCAGAACATGACGTTCTTTGCCGGGAACCTGCTGAAGGGCAACGGCGGTTACACGGTGTGGAACGCGGCAGGCTCGGAGAGCTATGGAACGCAGTTGGACGGCGGCGGCGGGACGTTGCCGGGCGGAGGAGCGTATGCGGCGCTGGTGGCGAACAACGCGGGTACCGGAAGGGTATCGATCGGGTCCGACGGGGCAAGTGCGTCGACCGTGGCAACGATCGACAATGCAGGGAACGCACAGTTCAACGGGGCGTTGCAGGTAGGCGGGAGCAGCTCTCTGTACGCGAGTTTCACGGGAACGACTTCGATCCAGTTTCCCGGGCTGGCTGCGGGCAGCGGTCATAACTGCCTGCAGGTCGATAACTCGGGATATGTCACCAATACCGGGTCGGCGTGCGGGTCAGGTTCCGGCAGCGGCACGGTGGGCTCGGCAACCTCCGGTCAAATAGCCTATTACCCCGGCAACGGCACGTCGGTCAGCGGAATGACCACAGTTCCTCTTTCGGCGGGTGGCACAGGTTCTGGCACCGCGGCCGCAGCGCTCCAGAACCTGGGCGGCATTTCGTCTACTACCACTTCCCAGCAGACGATGTCGGGACCGCTTAGTGTGCCAAGCCTCACGGCGGTAAATTCGGAAACCAGCAATACCCCTGCAATCGATGTGCGTTCCTTTGGCGCTGTGGGCGATTGCTTGACCGACGACACTGCAGCGATCCAAAGCGCCATCAATGCCGGCTCCTGCAGCCTGCACAACGTCTATGCGCCCGCCACGGCGGTCGGCAAGTGCTACAAAGTATCCACGCTCTATTTCAATTACGACGCCACACATAATCCGGGGTTCTGCAACCCGGTGTCGTCGGGATTCACGCAGGGCGGCGGATTCACTTTCTACGGCGACGGCAACAGCGTTCATTCCGGTTCAAGCGGCTACGGGACCTATTTCGTTTCAACCAGCTCCACGGTCCCCGCAATCCAGATGCTTTATGGAGTGACCTATAACGGGAACATTTCCACCTGGCCCTGGCAGTACAGCAACATGGGCCTGCGCGACATCAACGTGTACGCCGCAAACTCCTCAGCGGTGATCTGGTGGCAGGCAAACGGAACGTCTTCTTTGCGGCGCATCACCGTGACACAGGGCGGAAGCGGGCATGGCGTCGTGTGCGAGAACTGCTACTCCGGCGACCAGATCGATCAGGTAACGGTGGCCTCGACGAATGCCACTCCCGTTTCAGGCAGCAAAGGACTTTGGGTCTATAACGACCTTGGTGTGGGTGGCGGGACCATCAGCATTAACGACATTGTCAGCGGCGGCGGCTTCGACACCTGTGTTGAGATCGGCCCAGCGAATCTCTCCGGCACAAACGGCGGCGGGGTCATCGACAGCATTCGTGCCAGCAACCTGGACGGGGAGTACTGCAACACCGGCATCATGCTGAACGGCGTCTACGGCATGGAGCTTTCCGGTTGGCATACAGAGCGCAATGCCAACATCGGCATGGACATCACTGGAGGCACGCAAGGTGTTTCGATTCACGGCGGCGAGGCGCGGGATTGTTGCAACGAACTGGCGCAACTTCAGATCGAGGGAGCCAGCGGGAACGTAAACACCGGCATCCACATCGCCGGCAATAAGTTCAGTCTGCTCTCATTCTCGTCACAGCTCTCCGACTGGGTGCCGGGAATCAACATCGTGAACAGCACCTACTCTGCCGGCACGATTCAGGGCAACACGTTTCAGCCCGCGCCTTACTCCACGGGCAACTGGGGCCTGGGTATCAAGACGAACGGCACTGGACAAAACTGGTCTGTCTTCAACAACAGCAGCGCTTCGATTGTCTCGACGACTTCGCCGTATCCTACGATCAACCTGGGAGCGTTCATCGACTCATCGACGAGTCTGGACTTCTTCATCGATCCAGCCACGGACTATGTGCACATTCCGAATCTGGTTATCTCGGCGCTGGATGCTGCGGGCGCTGGGTTTACCATCGGCCAGAACGGCAGCTCAAACTACATTCTGTTTCCGCAGGCTGTCGCCTTTGGATCAGGGTCTCAGGCAGGGCCCGGCGGAGGATCGATTGGGATCAACTCGTACACGGGGATTATTCAAGCCGAGTATTCTCCAACTGCTCCCGGGCTCGGCATTGGTTTTCAGTACGGCTACTTCTACCATGTGCAGGCGCAGACCGATCTTTCCGTGGGCGGCAGCCAGGTCTTGACGGGCGTGCATGGCACCAGTGGTGCGAAGGTTCAGGCGAGCGACGGAACGGGCACGGCTGGAGACTGCGTAAAATACGCCAGCGATGGCAGCGTCACCGATGCGGGTGCGCCCTGCGGCGGCGGCTCCGGCAACCTGAGCGGCACGTTGACGCCTAACGTTATGCCTATTGCCACTGGCACAAATACACTTGGCGACGGGCCTATTGACGAAACCCCTACGTTTCTGACGATTAAGCCGCTGGCTGGAGATACGAACGGTCTTCTAATTACCACTGCTCTGATTGCCGGAGCGCCAGCCGACACTTTGTTAGAACTCTTAGGTGGCGCTGGAGTTATTCTAGAGAACAATCCCGCTGTCAATTTAGGTAGCAACTTAGATATTTTTAATGGTGATACGGGCGGCACCCAAATCCAAGACGGTGGCGGCGGCGGGCTTGTACTTTCAGCGATTAGTGGTGCCAGTTTTATCGTCTTAGAGAACATCGGTTCAGGCGGCACCCAGATCCTCGACGCCGGTGGTGGTGGAATAACCATCGACCCCACCTCTGGTGTAGTCACTATCTTTGGCCCCATCGTCCCCGGCACCATCTACAGCGCCGCAGGAACGCCGCTGCCGACTTGCACGTCTGGATTGAACGGCGCTCTAGCCACGGTAGCGGATGCCACAACAGTAGCATGGGGCGACACTTATCTAGCGAGTGGCTTGTTACCAGCAGCCGTATATTGTGATGGAACATTGTGGTCTGTCTACGCCAAGTAATCGCCACCAACCTTCAAGGAGATTCACGATGAAGACGATTCAAGTATTGCTCGTATCCTTCGCACTGGCCGCCAGTGTGAGCGCTCAAGCCCCTACGCCCGTTCCGCTGACTACAGTGGAAACTGCTTTCCTTGTTGCAGCCAACACGCGGCTTCAGAATATCCAAACTGCTGCCACCAAGATTCAGACGAATCTCTCGCAGGTGACAACTCAGGAACAGGCCGCAGTTAAAGCGTTGACTGCTACTCCGACTACACAACTTGCTAGTCAGGTACAGCAACTGGTGGGCCAGATGGCGCAGTTAAACCAGCAAAGCAAGATGCTCCAAACCGCGCTCGCTTCCGCACAAAAGGAACTCGATGCCGATGAGGTTAAAGTATTGGGGCTGCATAATCTACCGGATGGCTCGACTTTTGCGGTTGATTTCACCACGGCAGCGGCTCCGGCAAAATGAAGAGAGTAGAAGATGCCAACGGTTCAAGCACAAAATATAGCCAATGCACCTATTCTGGGAGCGTATATGCTTGGCAGACTATGTAGCCTCCTCATCCTCGCCCTCCCGCTGGCTGCGCAGCAGTGTAAGGAGCACCATCGCTTCATGGGCATGGGGCCGAGGGTAGTGACGTGCCGGTACGGCGATACGAGTGTGACCGAGAAAGTTCGGGCACCGGCACTGCCGGTGAAGAAGCCATTCCCCTGGGGACCGGCGATCCGCGCCACGCTGCACCTGACCGCGGCTTCGATGGATGTTGAAGGAACACAGCTCTGTCTGAAGGCGGGAACCTGCGTCGAGGCCAATCCGCTGATGCCGACGAAGGCCTGGCAGGCATGGACGCTGAGCCTGGGGATTGCAGGAGCATCGACGATCTACGATTTCAGTTGCACGGCGGCCGGCAGAAGGTGGTGCTGGATTCCGTCGGGCGAAGGCATTATCGAACACACGGTCGGAGCCTGGACCGGATGGACGAAGTAAGACCCGCTGGACCTAATTCATTCTTTCATTCCGGAGGGATTTCTTGACAGATTTAGCAACATGGGGACCAACGATTGTAAGTGGCGTAATCGCGCTTTTAGCTATTGGCGGCTACGTGGCCGTCATCAAGGATCACGGCAAACGCCTTGACGATCACGATGAACTGCACAAGGAAACAGAGAAGCACGATGCTTTGCAAGATGTCTCTATTGCAAAACTGGAAGCCTTTAATTCCGGATTCAGCACCGCGCGGGCAATTTACGACAAACACCAAGTAACATAAGACTCCGCTTCAGCAGAAAGAAATAAATGAGCCTGAGCAACAAAATCACGAACTGGCTCCTGAATGCCTGGGCCAACCTGACCGGGTTGCCGATCCCAGACACGACCGAGAGCCAAAAGGAAAAGGAGAGGAACCCCATGCCTAGATTCATGAGAGGCGCAAAACCTTCCCCGCGTCACCGGCTTGCCGCCGCGATGCCGCACGTCCCCACCGTAACCGCTCCCCCACAGTTTCTCTGGCACCCGACCCAGCTTTCGATTTGGGGCAATGACCAGTTTGGAGACTGTACCGTTGCCGAGGAAGCGTTCTCGAAGGGCGCCAGCGTCGGCGTCTTCATCCCCGATGAGGTTGTCGTCGCCTGGGCGCGCAAGCATGGCGCGATCGAGGGCGACACCCTGATCGATGTCATCGACAAGATGCGTGTCAAAGGCTTCCTGGTTGACGGCAGGACCTACGACGACGGACAGCCGCTCTCCGTTGACTGGACGAATCCCACTGCGCTTCAGAACGCCATCGCGCAGGGGCCGGTCAAGATCGCAGTCGCAGCCGATCAGCTCGAGAGCGCCGTTGCCGACCCACCTGTGAACGGATGGGTGGCAAAAGGATTCACCGAGGATCAGAACCTCGACCATTGTGTTTCGCTCTGCGGCTATGGCACAGCGTCCTGGCTGGCTTCCGAACTGGGAGTGACTCTCCCGGATGAGATTGATGGATCGGAAACGGCTTATGGGCTGTTCACCTGGGGCACCATCGGCATCATCGACGTGCCATCCTTGCTGGCCATCTGCGGCGAGGCCTGGCTCCGGAACCCAACCACTTTAGTCAAGTAAGGACACTGGGCAGGCTGGGACACCAGCAACAAAGACCACGCGCAACTGCGCAGAGGAGAAGGACCGATGTTCAACAACATTTTCGATCACCCGAAGACCACAGTGACAGGCCTGCTGATTGCAATCGTGACGGTCGCAGGAGTTCTGTCCCAACAGGGAATCACCCTTGGAAACGCCGGAACTGGCACCGTCATCACGCTGGTCGGCGCTCTCGCTACAGCGTTGCTGGGCCTGTTTGCCAAGGATCCTGGAAGCGGCGGAAGCAACACCGGCAATAAGCTCGGTGTGTTCCTGCTTGTCTGCCTCCTGGCGTTCAGCGTCGGAGCTCGTGGGCAGGTCGCCGCGGAAGCAACTGCCAGCGCGATCAACTACAACGGCTCCTGGAATGTCGGCACTGAGCAAAGCCAACTTATCCCGCTGGTCTATGCCGGCGCACAAAAGAACAACATCTTTTCGATAGGCGCGCGGGAAATCATCAACCCCGGCGTCTTCGATTTGTACGGCGGGCTTGTCAACTTCCAGCCAGACCTTACGAAGCTATTCTCGAAGACGACCTTCAATCAGGACCAGGTGAACATCAGTTTCGATGTGGCCGGCGGCGCGACAACCCTGGCAACTGGTGCAACAGTTCCGGGCGTGGAAGGTCGAGTGAACCTCAACGTCGCCCTTTCGCCAAACGCTTCCTTCACTGGCGCCTATGCCGGTGGCGGCATGATCGGCCAGAACCGGTTTGCGATTGTCAGCGCAGGCTTCGTATATCGCCTGTTTGGCCCTAAGACGCAAAGCATGTCCGAGAAGCGCTTCAACGCCAAGTACGCGCTCAAGCACAGGGCTCAGTAGGCTCCCCATGCAGGCAATCACTCAGCAGTTCGAAGGTGTGAGCCCGGCGCAGTTCGACGCGCTGTGCGAGGCCGTCAAGCAGAAGACCGGCGTCGTCATCACCGACAACGCCGGCACTGCCCACGACGAGCGCGACAAGTGGGAAGTCGTGTACCTCTTCGATCCGGCGAAGGGCGACCTTGAGATTACGGTGACCAAGGCTCCCTTCCCCGAGAGCATGGCGCCACACACGATCGCGGAAGACATTGCCCAACTTGTGAACGGAGTCATCGGGTGACCATTCAGGATCAGGTAATCGGCGCGCTTTGCGCGTGGAGAGAGAACCGCGGCGGCGGGACACAGGGCATGCAGTCTGTGTTGAATGTCCTGATGAACCGGGCAGCCAAGCGGGGAACGGATGCGTGGACGGAATGTACTCGGCACATGCAATTCTCGTCTATAACCGCTCCCGGCGACCCGGAACTGGCCCTATGGCCGTCCGATAGCGATCCGCAGTGGGGAACAGCCTTAGGACTCGCGGAAGCGGCTGCAAATGGCTCTCTGGTCGATTTAACGGGCGGCGCTGACCTGTACTATGCCCCTACCAGCATCAAAACCGCTGTCAGCATCACGCTGCCGAACGGGACGACTATACCGTTCCCGCAAGGATGGAATCCCGCCGCCGTGACGTACAAGGCCACAATCGCGGATCAGGTTTTTTTCAAATCCACATAGGAAAGGAGTCGTTGCGTAGCGCCAGAGCACAAGAGGGCGGCTTTCAGAGTCGCCTTTTTGTTGCCTAAACTTTTTTCTTGACATTGACAGAGATGAGGCGTAGGCTGCGTAAAGAAAGGGGAAATATGGAGCATCTCTACATCGTCATCTACCGTTTGGAAGGTGGAAAGTGGAAACCAGAACCGTATGGCGCCTGCGAGGATCGCAGGATGGCCGAGAAGATGATTGAAGTCGCCAAGCACAAGGGCGAAACGTTCGAATTCGCCATCGTCGAGGGGGCAATCGTCTCGCCGGAAACAATGGCTGAGGCCGAAGCTCGACTCGGAGCATTCTAACCAGTTTCCCGGCCCGCAGAACAAAGCTGGAAGCCAAGCTCAGTTAGCGGCAGTCTACGACGGAGCCTTGCCTGTGTCACTTGGCGGGGCCGGGAATTCAACCCGATAACGAGAGGGTAAAAACATGCCAGAAGATGATTTCCAGATTCAAGATGAACCGACCCCGGTTCCCGTCCCTGTAGGATTCGTCTTACTGGCGCCGGGGACCATAGCATCGGACTTCGCCCTTCAAAGACTCAGCAAGGCTCTCGGCGAAGCGCAGAACGAGTTTGACGACGCCGTGAAAAGCGCCGTGAACACCTACGGAGGATGGAAGTACACGCCGCTCAAAGCCATCGTTGATGCGGTGAGGCCGTCCATCACCAAGTACCACCTGACCATTCTCCAGTTCCCCGTCACCAACCTCGAAGAGAAGACCATCACTATTTACACCCGGCTCTCTCATTGGGACTCGGGAGAGTGGATGCAGAACGCTCTCGAAGTTCCAGGCGAGCTGGCGCTCGGCAAGGACGGAGCCCCGAAGTTCAACCAGCAAACCATCGGAGGCTCTCAGACCTACGCCCAGAAGTACGCCTACAAGGCCATCGCTGGCATCCCTGACGGGGAAGAGATGATCGACTCCACGGACGAGAAGGGCGATCTTCCGTCACGCAAGAAGAGTCAGGCCGACGTTCGGGCATCGGCGCAGCAAAGGGCCGAACAAATGCGCCAGCAGCCCACAGGAGCGTCCGCACCCGCTCAGGGTGCCCAACCCCCCACCCAACGCGCAGCAGCCCCGCCAGCAGCCGCACAGCCCCAGGGAGCGGTGTTGAAATTCATCCCTCCGAACGGTTTGACGGCGGTAATCAAGAGCGTCAAGGAAATCGAACCGCTCCCCGCGAAACCTGCCAACGGCAACATCCCGGCAATGAAGGGTGTCCGGGGTCGGATGGTCGTCACCTTGCTCGGCCAGCACAACGGCGTGAGTGAGGCATCGTGCTTCGACACGAAGCTCTGGCCCGCGCTCAAGGAGAGCGTCGGACTGGAGTGCCACTTCCAGATTGCCGAGAAGGACGCGAACGGCAAGCACTACCTGAACATCGAGGATGTGATCTACGTTTGTGGCGAGGAGTATGTCAACGGCAAGCCTGTTCCTCCACCCGACCCGCAGTAAGTCAATCGGTGCAATATCGCACTAACTCCCGAAAGGATTACCACCATGGAATACGTCAAAGTTGAGTCCTCGCAGATCGAGGCGATAGGCTTCGGGGATGGTTTCTACGGCCCCGAAACGCTGGGAATCCAGTTCCCTCCCACCAAGAAGCAAGCGGCAGCGGGCCAGACGGGGTCGGAGTACCACTACGGCAACGTGAGCCCCCGGACACATCAGGCACTCATGGCCGCGCCGTCCATCGGCTCTTACTTCGGCCAGAACATCAAGGCCCACCCGGAGCAGTACCCGTACACGAAGGTGGAAGCGGGCCCCGAGCAGCCGTCGGCTACTACTACGGTGGCGAATGGCGCGACGGCATCCGAATCGGTCACTGACGCCCCCTCTCCCGTCACGTCCCTTGCCGTGATCGACACGCTGGAGAATAGCGCCCTGTTCGCCTCTGGTGGCGTCACAGACGCGCAGCTTGCCGCCGGCCGCGAGTGGTATCTTGCCAACGCGCCCAAGGGCATTGAGACGGAAGAGAAGCGCACAGCCTTGAAGCGGTTCGCGCGGCCACTCCAGAAGCTCCGCACGGGGATTGAAGCGCGGGCAAAGGAGTTTACCGGGGAGACGAAGCGCAAGCTCGCGGCCATCGACACGGAGAAGCGCCGCCTGGTGCTGCTCGTCGGCGGCATCGAGGATGAGGTTCTGCGCCCGCTGACGGAGTGGGAGCAGGAAGAGGAGGCGCGGAAGGTCCGGCTGTCCGGGATTGTGAAGAGTCTCGGGGAGCATGTGGTCAACGCCATCTATCCGAACATCACATCGCTGGAAGAGACCATCGCGGAACTGGAAGCCTTCGACGTGTCCACCATGCAGGAGTACAAGGTGGGAGCGGAGAGCGCCATCTCCGCATCCCTCCGGGTACTCAAGCCGGAACTGGAGCGGCGCCGGGAAGCCGATGCCAACACCCGCGAACTGGCCGAACTGCGGCGCAAGCAAGCCGAGCGAGATGAGGCCGACAGGGTAGCTGAGGAGAAGCGCCAAGAGCAAGCCCGGATTGACGCGGCGGTGCAAGCGAAGCTCGATGCTGCTCTGGAGGCGGCGAAGGAGGCAACCCGGCAGGAAGTGATTGCGGAACTCGCGCCGCTCCCGGTATCCACGGACACCGCACCGGCAAAGGGCTTTGGCTCTCCGGCAGCCGTGCAAGCCGCCCAGGAGTACACCTCAGCGGAACACCGGCAGAAGATCATGGACGAAGCCGCCGAAGCTCTCATGATTTGCTCTCTGACACGGCAGGACGCGATGACGGTTGTATCCGCCATCGCAGATGGGGAGATTCCCCACATCACAATCGCGTACTGAGGATAGCCATGCCTTTTCCTCTCGATCTTGAATCATTGCTGGCAGCGGGGTATACCTTTGCTCGTTCGGAGATATGCCCCGTCTGTCAGGAGGCGGTCGAGGTCTTCACCACACCGGGCAAACGGGAGATTGCGCTGAATCCGATGTGTGAACTGCTCCGGCCAGCGGTGAGGCACTATGAAACGTGTAATAGCGCACCAAAACAGGAGGCTGCAAATGGAAGTACCGGGAATGACGTACAAGACGCTCAGGGACGAGATAGCGATGGTGGTCCTAGCGGCGATTCTCCCAGACACCTGCCTGTCGGAAGGGGACATGACCAAGGTGTCATACCGGCTGGCGGACGAGATGCTCAAGGCGCGGGAATTAAGATTTACGGAGTCACAGACCCCAACAAGCAACTCATAGCCGTGGGATGGGATGACGGCGTTCTGGTGTGCCAGTTCAAGACGGCAAAATGGAGCTATGCAGGGGTTCCTGAAGCTGAGTTTGTAAAGCTCAGGAGGGTGCCCTACGCCTATCGCATATTTACCACCAACATCAAGGGGAAATATCCCGCAACCAAAATGGAGTAGACATGGCATTCCCTCGAACATTGAACGATATGATTCCCTCCGGGTACCAGTTCGACAATCACGCCGAATGCCGGGGATGCGGCAACGATATTGAGTGGTGGATCACCCCGAGCGGGAAGAAGATTCCCATGAATCCGATGTCCGCTGGAAGCGACTCCGCGACTGCGCATTGGTCAACCTGCACCGAAGCCGACTCATTCAGGAAGCGCGACTGATGCACACGCTCCGGCCCTACCAAATCGACTGTCTATCCCGGTCCAAAGAAGCCTACGATAAGGGCATCAATCGGCAATTGGCCGTCCTCGCTACCGGACTTGGCAAGACCGCGATAGCCGCGAACCTGCGGGCGCACCACGGATTCACCAAGCCGATCATCTTCCTTGTGCACATGGAGACACTGGCGGTGCAGGCGGCAACGGCGATGCAGCGATGGAACCCAGACCTGCGCGTGGGCGTCGAGATGGCCGGGAGTTACGCCAACATGGACGGCTTCTACCCTCCGCAGTTCATTGTGGCGTCCGTGCCCACCCTTGGCCGGAAGGGTTCTGATCGCATCAAGCGGTTCCTGCCGGGCGACTTTGCCGCAGTGATCCAAGATGAAAGCCACCTGGGCCTCGGGGACTCGTTCAAGCGAGTCTATGAGCACTTCGGCCTGCTGGGGCCCAACCCTGACGGGATGCTGTTTCTGGGCATCACCGCCACGCCGAACCGGGCGGATGGGCAGGGATTGCGCGACCTGTTCGATGCCATCGTGTTCGACATGGGCATCCAGAAAGGCATTGCCGACGGCTGGCTGTGCGACATTCGCGGCATCCGAGTGAGCGGACACGCGAATCTGGACAAGGTGAAGGTCCGCGCCGGCGAGTTCGCCCAGGACGACTTGGAGAAGGCTGTCAACACTCCAAAGCGCAACGCCATCATCGTGAAGGAGTGGTACAAGCACGCCTACGACCGGCGTACCATCGCCTTCACCGTGGACGTGCAGCACGCGCTTGACCTGGCGGAGGCGTTCAAGGCGCACGGGGTAGCGGCAAAGGCGGTTTGGGGCGACGACCCGGAGCGGCACACGAAGATTTACGGTCACAAGACGGGCGAGTATCCCATCATCGCCTGCGCTCAGTTGCTCGGCATCGGCTACGACGATCCCCAGGTGAACTGCATCATTTTGTCCGCTCCCCGGAAGTCGTTTGTGCGCTACGCCCAGGAGGTAGGACGGGGAACGCGCATCGCGGACGGCAAGGAGGACTTGCTGGTAATCGACGTGGGCGACAACGCCTCGCGGCACAACCTTTGCTCCATTTCCACGCTGCTCGGTCTGCCGAAAGACTTGGACCTCAAGGGCGAGAAATACTCCGTCGCCAAGCAGAAGCTCGACCGGATTGCGGCCGAGTTCCCCGCGGCCAACGTGCAGGACATCAAGAGCCTCGACCAACTGAAGAGCATTGCGGAGAACATCAGCCTATTCCAGCCGAACTACCCGCCTGAGATTGCGCGGCTCTCGGAACTGGCATGGCGCAAGAGCGGCGACGGGTACTGCCTTGCGGTGAGCCGGGATCTGGTTTCGATCACGCAGGACTTGCGTGGCGACTGGCAGATACGGGGCCGGGTGGGGGATGCGGTCGCGGAGTTAAGCGCACAGAACCTGCCGGGAGCGATGAACGTTGCCGACCGCTTCGTGCTCGATCACGGCGGGGCTAGGGGATTACTCAAGAGGGATACGAGGTGGCGCGGGGAACCACCGACGGAGAAGCAAATCAGACTCGCTCGAATACTGAAACTGACCATCCCTCCAGGAGCAACGAAGGGCGCTGTTTCTGCCGCGATAGATGCCAAGCGTATCGCCATGAACCAAAGCAAGCCAGCCAGAACCGGAACCGTACCAAGGAGAGTATTGACATGGAAACCAGTGAGAAGTTGGCGCAAGCCGCAATCACGAAAGAGAAGATCCCCTGCCCCCGTCCGGGCGCTCACTCCTCGAAGTGTGCCTGCAAGGGCACGGGATGGGTCACCGTCTGCGGAGGGTGCGGCGGCGCTGGCTGGAACGGGAAGATGAACAAGGTCTGCGGCACATGCGCCGGGACCGGATGCGTTATGGCGGTGAAGGCGTGAAGGAAATGAATAAACCTATGCTTGTCTCTCAACTAGGTGCCGAGCAGCGCAAAGTGTTAGAGAACCGCTTGCCGGTCAACTGTTTTTACGAATACGAAGACGGTCCCAGTAAGTTCTCCGTCACGGTGAGCCAGTTGTCATTTACTCGAATGTGTGAGTTGTGCGATCTAATCCGGGAATGGATGAGAGCGTGATTTTCAAGGAAGTAGTGAGACTCTTCCGGGGGAAGCGGTCGGGTAGCTGGAAGGGCAAACCGGCGTACCAGGCGAAATGTCCCTCACACCGCGATAGGTCGCCCAGCCTGTCGATCACGGAAGGCGCAAACGGCTCCACGTACCTGCATTGCTTTCGAGGATGCACTACCGAGGAGATTCTGAGTGCCAAAGGGATGCGGATGCAAGACCTGTTCGCGGACTCCGGCTTCAAGCCATCCCCGGAGATGCGGCGGGTATGGGCGGATGAGGAGCGGTTGAAGCTGTGCGAACGGCAGCATGGATTAGCAATCATGGCTCAGGCTGTGTTGCCGGGAGAGCGCCCGTACTGGCAGGCAGTGGAGCGCAATAAAACTGTGGAAATCGGGCGGCTAAGCGATAAACTGAAACCCTCAGAACAAAAGCGGCGGGAGCGGGAGCATGAAGTCCAGCGCATCATCCGGGAATACGGCGAAGAGGAATTGTGGGTCTGCCTGCCGATTGCCCGCCTGCAAGCTCGAATAGCTCACCAGAGAAAGGGCATCACTCCATGACAAAAGTCACAAGTGTAATATCTCACGAGGACCCCCCCTACAGCCTCCCGACTGGACCGGGATGAGGTCGATGGACCCAGAGGCCGCTGCAAAAGCGTTGACGGGCATCCTGGCGCGACTAGAAGGCACAGAGAAGCAAGTGTTCGCTTGGCGCGGCATGGCGGCGCTGCTGATCGAGGAGCGGGAACTTCACCGCTTCATCCTCGACAACGAGGTAGGAGATTATTATGTTTCGTTTGACCGTTTCCTAAAATGTGAATACCCGGCAAGCTGGAGCTACATCCGGGATGCGCTGCGGGCGGTGAAGGAATTGCGGGAGGTTCCATTTTCCGACCTGCTCGAAATCAAGCGGTGCAACCTGGAGCAGTTGAAGAAGGTGTCCAGCGGAGTGCGGCTCTTGCCGGAAGTGGTGAAGGCGGCAAAGTCGATGCCGGAAAAGCAGTTTGTCGCCGAACTAAATCAACGTCACGATCAACACTTGTCAGTCAAGCAGCCGGTGGTGATGGCTACCCCGGATGACGTTGCCGAGTTTGAGACGGCCATTGCGATAGCCACACTGGTAGAGGGATGCACCACGCGGGCTGAGGCCATCCGTGCGATCAGCATCAGCTACATTCAGGATCACCCGGTCGAGCAAGAGGAGGAAGCGGGATGAGCGACGATGAAATGGTCGTTAAATCTGTTTGGAAAAGTGCTCGCGCCGTCAGGGATTGGCCTGGGATGGTAACGATTCGCCGTTTCAGCCCATTCAAAAATGAGAAAGTCGAGGGAAGTGGCGCGACAGAGGCGGAAGCATGGAAGAACGTTGCCGATAAAATTCGCGCCATTTGGGCGGAGGATGTGGGCTGATGCCACACGCATATCTCAGCTACGTTCCAGCCTTCCCCAAGCCATCCCAGATGCAGCGGGAGTTACCCCACGTCAAGGTGTTCCCGGATGGCCGGGAGGTTCTCCAGACGCGCTTGGACAGGCCGGAGGGGGCTGAGGGCCTCGCCGAGTACAAACGCCGCAAGAAGGCCATGTGGGAGCGCCAGAAGGGTATCTGCTGCCTCTACGGGTTCCTGCCTCAGTGTCCCGGCAAGCTGATGCTCAAGGACTGTACTTTCGAGCATGAGGATGGGCGCGGGGCCGGCGGAAGCAAGCGGGACGACCGGATCGAATTGCCGGACGGAACCTGGATCAATGGCGTCTCTCACCTGCTCTGCAACGGGGCGAAAGGGTCCAAGCACATCCCATTCAACCGAGCGAGGAACGCACTTGCGAAGAGAGACTAAAGCCGAGCGGGAAGCGTGGACTCGATACGTGGACGGCGGTGAGGCCAAGGTCAACAAGTACAGCGCCGAGCGTACCGGAAAGTATGCCAGCCGCCATGAGGCCGAAGCTGCATCGAAGTTCGCCGCTCTTGCACGGTCGGGAATCATCACCGAACTGGAGGAGCAGGCGCGAATAACGCTGGTCCCCGGAGACGGCAAACTAAGGCCCGTCGTTTACGTCGCGGACTTCCGGTACAGGGATCGAGACGGCAACCTGCATATCGTCGATGCCAAAAGCAGTTTCACAGCAAAGTTGCCAGTTTATCGCCTGAAAAAGAGGTTGCTCAAATTGCTTCACGGCGTTGACATCGAAGAGGTATGAGGGATGGCCACCGATGTGTTTTGGTGGCCATAGGTGTGGCGGGGTTGTGCTGCGAGGATTTGAGGCGGGCACCCGTCGCCAATACGAGCCCTTCCGGGGCGTAAATCGCGGGTGGGTTGCGGTGGGATTTCAGATGCCGCGAGCCTTTATATATGCTCTCGCTGCGGCGATTACCTTGTCGATGCTCTGATCCTCATCGACGACCATCCGGGCCAGCGTGTCGGCCAGGTCGAGCAGCGATGGCGCGGCTTTGGCAATCGTCTCCTTCGCCGATGGCTTCTTCGGCCTCGCTACCGGCTTCGGCTTTGCGGCCTTCGACGCGGGAGTGCCGGGGAACGAGGTCTGAGGCGACGCCTTCGGCTTCGGCCGCTCGGCAACCTTCGCCTTGAGCTTTTCGACCGAATCGCCATCCTTGCCTTCAACCGCGTGGAGTACGGCGCCGGGAGTGGCTGTCCCATCAGAGAGCATCGCTTTGGCCTCCAGCGGGGCCGTAGAGAGCGCGATGGCCTCTGTGACGTACCTGAGTGGCTTGCAGACCCTTCGCGCCACGTCAGCGGGCGTACAGCCCCAGCGCAGCAGCTTCCGGTACTCGACTCCGGCTTCCCATTGCGTGAGGGGCAGGCCGGCGTTCGAAGTAAGGTTTTCGATCATCAACTCGATTTCGTCGCCCTTGACCTGTTCGCACGGGATCTTTACGTCGTGGCCTTTGGCGATGAGGTTAAGGCAGGCGGTGAGGCGGCAGTGACCGGCGACCAGGGTACGCACTCCGGTAGCGCGGTCGTACTTCACTTTGATGGCTTCCCGCACTCCATCGGCAAGGATGGATTCTTCCAGGCCGGCAATGTGTGCGAGAGCGGCTGGGCTGGAAAGGTCGCGTGCATTCCAGTCGGGTTCAATCTTGATCCAGCGCGGATCGTAGTAGGCGCGGTCGGAGCGCAGCGGACTTGAGCCTTCGGCCCTGTCAAACCGCTCCGAGGGAGTCGCATGTACCATCATTGGTTCTCCTTCAATCTGAGCGCAGCCGCTTTGGCAAATTCAAACGCCGCAACGCGCTCTTCGCAGCGGTCTGAGCCATCATCGGGAAACTCTGACAGGTTGCTCTTGCGGATACCAATAGATTCCCACTCGTCGAGGCTCTTCCAAAGGCACCCCATTCTCACCCATCGGGAGCCATCTTGAAATAAGACAGCTTGCACGGTGTATTTGTAGAGCTCAGAGAAGACGCGCAGGGTTACGATAGGCTTCCCATCTATCAGAGCACCGTTGAGGATGGCACCGTCGAGGCTGGCACCTTTGAGTCTGGCATAGTTGAGGCTGGCACCGTAGAGGTTGGCACCGTAGAGTCTGGCACCGTCGAGGCTGGCACCGTCGAGTCTGGCATAGTTGAGGCTGGCACCGTAGAGGTTGGCATAGTTGAGGTTGGCATTCGCCGCTCTCGCGGCGGTTACGAGTTCGAAGACCGTCTTAGCTGATTCGGTGGCGAAGATAACGTCGCCGTAAATGTTTTTGAGTTCCATTGATTCCCCCTTCAAAGCAAAATCAAAAGGATTGAGATCACGACGGCGGCGGCGACCACGGCGGTCCAGAACAGCCGATGCGCCCACTTTGGAAACTCGCTGAGGACTCCCGCGAAGGTGTAGGGTTGGCCGTCGATCTCTTCCGCGCACCGGGCGCAGTAGTCGTCACCGGCGACGATGTTGGGGCATCCCGCGGTGTGGCAGCGGTGGAGCGGCGAGTGCAGGTGGCGATCATAGACGGCATTGGTAATGCGTTCAGTTTCAGTCATGTTTTCCACGCCTTTCCGCCCACCCAGGTCTCGCGGGTGAGCACTGCGGCCATGACGCCAAAGGCGATCAGAACTGGAATCGAGAGAATCAAAAGCAGGTTCATGGTTCCTCCGGTTTGGTGAGATATTGCACTTCATGCAGCTTAATTCGGTTGTCTTGAGTGAGTCTGCGCCTATGCTGCGCCGATTGTCAAGAAAAAAGTGTGGCCTGTTTGAACTATTCTGCGAGTGGCGAAACGGTAGCGAACGTCACAGGCTGCCCATCTAAAGAGCGGCGCTTGTGTCCGGTTTGTAGGCCCACTCCGCCCGGACGCGCTCCACCTCAGGACCAGGGATGCGGTAGGAGCCGGTCTCGCCCAGGCGATAGGCTTTGATCCTGCCGGCCTTGATCCAGGCTTGAACGGTTTGGCCGGAGCAACCAAAGAGCTCGGCAGCTTGCTTGATAGTGTAGTCAGTTTGGGTCATGGCAACCTCTGCCCGGATAACGCTCCGGGCTAGCGGTTTAGTGGGATATTGCACCGATTACCTGCGCGTTGGCAGTGTAGCTCCATGAACCATGTAATCCTTATGATCGCCTCCACATACGCTGCATTTTCCACTCTTCGCGGCGATTCTTGCTATAGCGTCCTGCCGTGCTCTCATGTGCTCAAGTTCACACTCTGGGCAAAGCCTGCCCACGCTCGGCTCGGTCATTACCTTTTCGCAAAGGTGCTTAGGGCAATAACCGTGCCACCAAAGGCGGATTTTATCGAAGATTGACAGATGCTCCCCTAGGCTCATAGCGTATCAGCCTCCTGCGCGAAAGGCGGTTTCCAATCGGTTGATTCTTCCGCATCTTCCAGTTCCTTGCCGCAAGCGTTGCAAACTTCGCCGTCGATCAACTCGCATTCCGTGTCGAAGCCGCTCGCGTCGGTCCCGTCTTTGTCAGGGTGCCAGTTTTGCCACTTCTCACGGCAATCTGTCGAACAGAAATGAATTGCTTGCGTGGCCTCCAGTGCGCCGTCTACTCCAATCGGCTCACGCATATAAACTGTCGGGATAGCTGCCATTTTCATTCTCCTTACCGCTGGTAGCGGCTCATGTATCCACAATGCGCCTATCCTTATATGATGTTAAGTAAAATCGTATTATTCTTTATAATCTTTAGTAACCACTCGCAATTCACCGCGCAAGCTGGCGGGGATGGACGTTCCTCTCCCCCTCTCCCCCGCTCCCTGCCGTTCCCCTTTCCCGTTCCGCCGTTCGCCCGCCGTTCGTGCGCCAATTGGCGGCAAATGCGCGGGTTATCGGCGGACTTGGCCGGCGCCAGGCTCGGCCGGCGACTTGGCCGGAGATCGCCGGGACTTGTCCGGGAAAGGGCGGCGTGATGGCTTGGACGCCCTTCGGTGCCTGCTCCGAAAAAATGCAAATCGGCTTGTAATAGACTATGGTTATATGATATGGTCATATGAATAGGTGATGCACTATGCGTATCTGTTTGAGGTGTGGGCATAATTGGAGGCCGAGGAAGGATGATACTCCAGTGCAGTGTCCCAAGTGCAGGAGCCCCTACTGGGACAGGGAGAGGGTCAATGCGTCGAGGGATGAAGATTCTGGCAGACAAGTTCAAAGCGCAGGAAGAGGCCAAGGGGCTCCGGTGGAGCGGAGGGAAGAACAAGGCCGCGTACTATCGTTGGTTCCTCCGGCAAATGATCCAGTTGAGGGATCGGGAGCGGGCGAAGGCGGAGATGCGGAAGCCGTAGAGATGTGCCCCTACACCGAGTACGACCCGGAGGACGGGGAAACGTATCGGTGTGGGCTGGCGAAACATGGGCCGAAAGTCAAACACACGAGAGGGAGGAAAGTCTGATGGCAAAGCAAGTCGAAGAATTGTTTGAGGCGCCGGTCGCTGAGGAGCAGCCTGCAAAGAAGATCAACCTGCATGTGGTGATTGCGCTGCGTCACCTCAACAAGCGCCGCGGGGTGCTTCTGGAGAAGCGGGCGGCCGTCACCAAGGAGATTGAGGAGCTGGACGCGGCCATCCTGGCGCTGGAGTAGACTGAGTTCAAATCCAACAGGAAAGGAGTCGCGGAGTAACGCCAGAGCGCACAGCGGTCCACCTTGGGGTGGGCCGTTCGTGTTTCTGGGATGCAAAAAGAAACCGCCCCCGGTGTTCTGGAGGCGGCGATATATGTGCGGGTAACTCCCTTAAGGGTGTCGAGGCCGGATGGGAGCCGGACGTTGGGCGACCGCCCGCATTGACAGAATACCGCTTTGAGGATACGATTGCAACTGTCGAGGTCGGAATTGACCACTTTCCAGACAATTCGCAGTATGTCACGGGAAAGCCAGTCCTGCGCCTCGACATTCCTGTCGAAAGGCAGGCGGGGCGGGAAGAGCGGTGCGCTCAGGGGAGCCTCGATAGCAATCTGGACCGGTCGCCTAAATCCTTCGGGATAAGCTGAGTGCGGCGGGTTCAGTCTGTTGGATGCCCGCTGTGGTGGTTAAGGCGTCAAACCAATCCCCGGCAAACACCCGCCCGCAGTGGAGACGCTGCCCCTCGCCTGGCTCCGGTCACGCATGAGGAAGGGCGCAATGGCAATAGCCTAGCGTCGTGGCTGACTTCGGAATACCGGGGTTAACCACACCTTTCCCCCACCTTCACCAGTACCGCATAAGTATTAAGAACAAATTCTTTAAGTTCTTAATTGCAAAGGAGATAATAGAATGAAGCTTGAATTCTACGATCTTGATCCAGAGGTGCAATTCAACTTAGCTTTGCGGAAACTGAATCACTACCTTCCCCGAGCCGTTGAAACGGCCTCCAGAGGGCGACTCAGCAACACGCTAAACAGGCGATGCGCTAAATGGGCGTCACGACTCGGAAGAGCGATATTCGGGATGCATCCAGAACTCAGAGATTCGTCCGCGCCCCCGAACAGCAAAAACACCGGGAAGGATGAACGGATTTTTCTTGACAACGATTCGGTAATCCCTTAGAGTGGGGTTGTCCCCTTCAATGGGGAGCAAAAGTCACAAGTGTAATATCGCACGAGGAAAAAATGAACCAGATTGAGAAAAATACACTGGAGGTTGGAACGAACGGAATGGGCGACGTGGTTGTGAACCACCCCGACTTGCAGCCGGACGAGAACGGCGTAGGGCATATTGTCTTCTCGGTGGAACAGGCGCGTAATCTGGCGAACCTCCTGATGTCGAAAGCGGCAGATGCGGCAGTTGAGCGGGGAGATTTGAGAACCACCTTCACAAACCACTCGCGTCGCTTATGGTCCGAGGAGGAATGCCGGATCATGGTGAACGCCTCTCTCGCCAAGCTGATAGACGATGCGGGTGGCTTGCTGACCATCTCTGTGGCTGATATGTTTGAATGCGCTCAAAAGGGCACGCTCGCAATGAGCCTTTCCGACGACGACAAGATTCTAACTTTAACCAGAGTCAAGGAGGCGTGATGACAGACCAAGAATTGACCGCTGATGACAATTGGTGTCCTGATTGCGGCGAACCGCGAGGGGCTTGCAAGTGCATCCCTCCAGTAGACCGGACGAAACGCTGCATGTTGAGCGGAGAGCCGGAGTCGCCAGAACACCGCGAGATTGATCCTGCGACGGGAATGCAGAAGGATTACGTGGTCCTCTGCCCACAAGAACGCGCCAAAGGGTTCGTGAAGCCTGTTCGCCGCTCCTACAAGCACATGACATGTGGCGCGGTAACGACGATGGGAACCGCGCTAGCTGAAACCTACGCTCGTGACCCCGGTTTCTATTCCGGCACGATGTGCGTTGACTGCCATGCTCACTTTCCCTTGGATCAGTTTGTATGGGAAGGCACTCGCGAGACGTTGGGGAGTTAGTGTAATATTGCACCAAACTATGACCGACAAACCCATATCCCGGCAGAGAGCCTACCAGTTGCGACGTGTTGCCGAGGGGCTGTGCGGCTACTGTTCCAGCAAGAAGCCTTTGGTTCCAGGGACGGAGCGGTGCAAGAAATGCACGCTGGCGAACGGGAAGAGGGCCAAGGCGCGATACCGGAAGCGTGGTGCCTCTTGACGTGTTGTGGTATTGTTGTGAGCAATGGCAGACGAGTGGAGCGGTGGAAGGATGAAGGCGCTGCGGAAGCGAGCGCGTCTCACGCAGAAAGCTGCGATGGAGATGTCGGGAGTCCACTACAACACCATCGTCTACCTTGAACGCGGCCATCACCGCCCCCAGAACGGAACCCTTCAAAAACTGCTCAACCTCTACGCCGCCCGCATTCGCTACTGGAAGCAGATGGATGAGGAGTTGAAGCCCATTGTCCTCGGAGGAGGAAACCATGCCCAAGGAACGGTCAATCCCGAAACGCCTGAGTGGAAGCGAAGCTCTGGACTCAATCATGCACAAGGTCTACGAACGCCTCCGGGTTCACGGCCACTTTCACAGCCACAAGGCGTACCAGGGGTACAGGGCCAAGGTAACGGTGGAGTTCGCCCCGGCAATGTCGTTCTCTCCGGCGCTCCAAGACGACTTCGTGATTGACTTCGGTCTGGACTTGCTTCCCGAAGGAACCGAAGTGGGGCCAGCGATCACCGAGACAATCGACATTCCCGTGGCGCCGCCGAACCAGGTGCGGGAAGAGTGCGGCATGGATTTGCCGGTGCAGATCGACGAGAACGGCGTGCCGACCGAGCGGTGGGTCAAGCCATCGCAGTACAAGGGCAGGCTCAAGCCGAATGGGAAGAAGCCGCGCGTGGCGAACATGGGTGTTCCCACGGTGCCGGGAGTGAGTCCGGTGACTGAGGACTTGACAGAGGAGTTCGGCATCCAAACGAGGGGTTGAGTATGAACAGTCATTAAATTTGAAGTTCGAAAGCCGGACAAGATTCAAGAGGCAATTGAAGGCCTTCAGGATGGAAATCCGTTACAGTTATCGTTCGGGATTGGTCATCTGACCAAGCAGCAAGCTCAGAGGAAGACAAGTCTCTCTGATTATGGGAACCAACCAGCCCAAACCCGTTGACGAAAACCGCGCCGACTTCAACAATCAGAAGGACAGATCACGTCTTCGTGGTTTGTGTCCAGCGATGGAACCAATGCCGTGCTCTGCCAAGTGCGGTAATTCTCCGATAACAGCGGAATCGCGTACGCGGTACATCTCGTAGAGGGTCAACCCGCAGAATATCCAACTACCTCATCAACCGTGTCCGACGGAACTTGAGAGCGCTACACAAGATGAATGCCCCGGCCAACTAAATTCCGGCCAAAGCGTCAAGACCATTGACCACCCGTGCGGCTCGGGCAAAAGGCTGTCACTCGCCTCGAAAACCTTTGGAAGCAGGATAACGAGGATGGCGAGTGGGAGCCGGAGTCGGAGCCAGTCGTCACGCCGATGCTGCGCTCGGTTGACGGCGGAGTAGAGCACTGTATCCAGGCTCTCCGGGCTCACGACGACGAGGACGCAAGATCATTCATTGAGGTGTGGGATAGATGCACGATGACAGACAGGAAGCACCTGAGCGTGGAAGAGATTGCCCATGCAGCCGGTGTCGGATCGCTGCGGCTAGCGGAAGTGTGCCAGTCCGCGTTATTCCTCTATGGCAACATGCAGACACAGATGATGCTCTCGGCGGGCCTGCCGCAGATCGTGGCCACGTCGATCAAGCAGGCGAAGAGGCCGAAGGGCTACGCCGACCGTGAGTGGATGCTGAAAGCGGGCAAGATTCTTCCCATCCCGAAGGGTTCTCAGACGGCCATCCAGATCAACGCGGGTGAGGCTCGGGAAGAGAAGGAATCCGAGGGCGGGCACGAGTGGAAGTATCCCGAGGACCGTACCAAGGCAATCATGGCCGTCATCAACCCCAAGCAGCTTGAGTCGGGAACGTTGTCCACGGACCATCCCCGGCACTTCAACCAGAACACTCCAATTGTGTTTGAGAGGTAAGCCATTTTCTCGAAACGCCTCGCTACCGCGCAGCTTTCCAGGCTTTCGGAGGCGTCCGCCCAATCGGAGACGGGCCTGTGGATTCCCGAGTACCACTCCCTCTCGCAAATCGACTCGTTCAACTCCCACTTCAAGGTAATCGGCGAAAGAGCGGAACGGGATGGAACCGATGTAGAGGACAGTCTCGGCCCGGATGAGCTGGCATGGATCTCGAACGAGTACAACATCTGCTGGTGCGATGATCGCTACTGGCTTGAGTCCTATGCCTACATCAACGCAGATGGAACTCTCCAGAGATTCGAGCCGAGAGCTTCCCAATCGATGCTTCTGGATACATGGGCCGAACGTGAAGAAGCTGGCAGGGCCATTGAGCAGCAATGGTTGAAAAGCCGTCAGCAGGGATTCTCTACAATCGCCGAGCTTGCCATCGCCAAGAAGTTGAACTTCGGTGTCGGCATCAAAGCCGCGATTGCTTCCTACGATCAGGACGCCTGCGAGCGCATGGGTGGCATGTGGGAGCTTGCCTTCAATGAGATGCCTTCGTGGATGAAGGCGAATCCAACTACGGACCGCGCGGCGTCGGTAAAAGCGTTTGGCGCAACGAACTGCCGTCTGACGTTCTACTCCGGCAAGAAAGCGGCCGGCATCGCTCGCGGCGACACGCCGTCGGTTATTCACATTTCCGAGGTCAGTATTTTCCCCGACGCATCGGGCGTGATCGAGAAGTCCCTGTTTCAAGCTGTTCACCCATCCCCGAACACGTTCATGGTTCTGGAATCGACAGGGAACGGAAACACGGACTGGTGGGCAAAGACATGGTATTCAAGCCGGGATTACTGGGCGTCTGGAGGAGCCAGGTTGCAGCCGATATTCTGCCCTTGGTATGTCGCTGTAGACATCTTCCCGACGCCAACGTGGAGAGAGGACCACCCGGTTCCTGCGGGTTGGACGCCGACGCTGGTTGAGACGCGAAGGATGGTATCGAAGGCTGCGGAGTTTGTTCACCAGACGCCACTGCTCAGGAAGTACATGGGCGACGACTGGAGGATGCCGGACTTCCAAGCCTACTACTGGGAGCAGAGCTTCCTTGAGGCGCGGCGCAAGGGCGAAGAAAACTCTTGGCTACAGGAGATGCCGAACGACGATATTGAGGCTCTGAGGCCCAAGAAAGACCTCGTATTCAACCTGATGGAAGTCTCAAAGCAGGATGACGCGCGGGCTCCGTACTCGTGCTGGTCGATCATCGGCGAGCAGGTACAGGAGCGGTATCACCCCGACCCGGCAGACATCGACTACGACGCCGAACGGTTCCGCGTGTTCTATGACGGCAACATCACTGATCTGCGCGGCAGGATGGCAAAGACGTTCTGGTGGGAGATGGTTCCGCTGCTCCAGCCGAAGGAGTCGGGGATCGACCTGTTCGATGCGGAGCGGAAACTTCTCATCTTCAAGTGGCCGGAAGCGGGGTACATCTACGGAATCGGCGTGGATAATTCAGGCGGGACGGGCAAGGATGGCACGTACATCTCCGTCAATGCGAAGTCGATTTACTCGGTTGAGCCGGACTTTCAGGCGGCGTGTTTCTGGACGAACCGCGTCGACCCGTCACTGATTCACCCCTACATCATGGCGCTGGTTTCGCTCTACAAGACAGAGATGCCTCCGGGGAACGAGCCGCTGGTGGGGATCGAGCAGGTGTACGGCCTGGGCGACACGCCACAGATTCAGATGCTCTCGATGGGTTTCAACAAGCGGAACCTCTACCACTTCTCCCGGCTTGATGGCAGGAACCCGGAGGCCGACAAGCGGAAGTCGAAGCGCCTGGGATGGTACACGACGGAGTGGAGCCGCAACTTCATGCTGTCGATGTACAAGACGGCGGTAGAGAACCACTGGCGCAAAGTGAACGACCCTTTCCTATTGAAGCACGAGATTCCGGCATTTCAGATTGACAAGACAGAGACAGGCAAGACGCGGTGGGACCATCAGGACGGCAAGCGGGACGACCGCATCTTTGGAGATGGGATCAGCTACATCATTATGAACGACATGGAGTCCATGACCAGGCGCGTGCAAACACAATTCGAGGGTGAAGAGGACGAATTGGAGATAGACTACGGGTATCCCGTGGGGATCAACTCCTCACTGGAGCAGATGATGGGAGCGGAACTATGAGCCTGTTAATTCTTCCCGGTGAGCGCAAAGACGACTGGGCCTTCGAGAACGGCAAGGAGGTTCTCTGGTACGACCAGAACCCCGCCACGGGGCATGTGGTGATGACTTCGCCGATGACGCCTCACCGCATCGGCTACAACCGCCACAAGACGAATCAGCCAAAGGAAATGGACCGCGTGTTCCGCAAACTGCACGAGCAGGAGCGGGAAGCCAACGAAAAGCTGATCGAGAAGATTTGGGCGCGTGGCCGGTCGCACTACGAGGCGTTGCGCGGCAGGCTCATGCAGCGTCTTTTGGCTACCGACTGCAAGGAGTGGGAGAAGGCGTTCATCCGCGAAGCGTTGCAGCGGATGGCCGACCGCGACCACGCGAATCAGGAGAACACGCGGTACGGCGTCAGCGCGATGGAAGACGCTCCGGCCCCGTTGCCGCCATCAAGAACGAAGGTGAACTAAGTGGAACAAGAGACGAGCTGGCAGGCAAGAACGAAGGTGAACTGAGATGGCAATTCAACCTGAAACTGTCATCGGCAGGAAGGCTTATTGGAACTGGCGACGCGATTTCTTAAATGCGCGATGGTTCACCGACTCCGAGGGTACTGTGCATATCCCCCTAAGAGGAGGAAAAGAAACGTTGATCGATAAGGTAGATGAACCTTTGGCGAAGAAATTCCAGTGGCGGCTCCGCGCTCACACTAACGGCGGCAAGAAGTTTTATGCCGAAGCTAAGAGGCTAGAGGATGAGCGGGTTTGCGATGGTCAGAAGAAATCTATTTCTCTTCACAGGCTCATAACGGGATTCCCGGAGGGTCTTCAGGTAGACCACATCAACGGGGATGGTCTGGATAATCGTCGCTCAAATCTTCGTGTTGCTACCGCAAGCCAAAATGCGTACAACCGTCGATACAAGAACAAGCACGGCTACAGGGGATTGGTTCTCTTTAAGGGATGCAAGTCTAGACCATACGCGGCACAGATTGAGCACGGGGGAAAGAGTAGACACATAGGGACGTTTGCGACTAAAGAAGAGGCGGCACTTGCCTACAACGCTGAAGCGGTTCGTGTTTACGGAGAGTTTGCGATTCTGAACGAGGTGGTAAATGGAAACTGAGCAGACCTGGCAATGCCCAAATTACGAGGCCGCAGACGATGTGAAGCATGGCTTCGTCAAGCGGTGCATCGACCAAGGCATCACATGGTATCGGGAGAGTAACCGATCCACCAGCCTGACGCGGGCGATGGACATTCTCGCAGGCAAGACTGGCGGCAAAGTCTCGACCAAGTGGGCCAACTTCACCACCGGCGACCTCAAGCGCGGGGTTCTGGAGATTGTTGAAGCCTTGTCCGACATCCGGCCCTACTGGGGCTACTCGACCGAAAACAAGGCGTTCCTTGCCGAGTGCAACATGATGTCGAAGGTGGCGAAGTCGATCTACATGGAGTCGTTTGTGGACCGCGCCATCAAGGACGCGCTGCAATTCGCGGCCATCTCCGGCGCCGGGTTCATCTACCCGTTTTACTCGCGGTCGAAGTTCGGCATGGGCGACGGCGAGTTCGTGTTCATGGCGCTGGGGCAGCCCGACGTGCTGCCAATTCAATTGCCGCGGGGACGGAACTACCAGAACGCCTACATCGTGACTCTGGTTGTCCCGATGGGCGTTGCCGAGGCGCACGCACGGTTCCCGGAGTTCCAA
Organism: uncultured Acidobacteriaceae bacterium; assembly: GCA_963799145.1. Lineage (GTDB taxonomy): Bacteria > Acidobacteriota > Terriglobia > Terriglobales > Acidobacteriaceae > Telmatobacter. The sequence continues at coordinate 68,295 of CAWCWQ010000043.1, forward strand.
TCGAAGCTCAAGCCGTTTGGTGAGAAGACCTATGCCCGGACTCCTTCCGGGAACAATGAAAAATCCTACGACCGCAACCGCTGGAGGATGCACCAGCTTGGCTCGAAGAAGGAATTATTCTGCGTCCCCCTCAACTCGGAAATCCTAACCCGCGCCGGTTGGAAGAAATACAACGAAATTGCGGTGGGGCAGGAGGTTATGGGTTACGACAAAGAAACCGGGCGATGTGAGTGGACCCGACTGGAAGGCGTCAATCTATTCCAAGACAAGGAAGTTTATCAGTACGGAACAAAAGGGTTCACGGTCAAGTGCACCAAAGAGCACCGCTGGGCCGTAAAGAGGCGCATCGGGAAATACAAGAAAGACGCATACAGCAACACGCCTGAAATGCGGACGCTAGACGAGTGCACTCGACAGAAAACCAGGCTGATACAGGCCGCTCCCGCTCCCGATGGTCCAGGATTAGATGCGATGGAGGTTGAGCAGTTTCTTGAAAGAGGAAACGCCGAACAGATGGTTTTGAAGATGACCTCAGGCGAGCGACGAGCGTTCATTGTGGGGATGCTCTACGGAGAGGGCCACAAGCGTCAGCACGGAGAAGGGCAGAGGGGAACCACTCAGTTCGCTCAAAATGTTGGCCCTGTCCATGACGCCATGAAGCTCGCGTGCGCTCTTGAAGGAATCGCAACTTCCAGCGGCAGAAAGGTTCTTGAGGAGCATCCGTGCCGGACATTCACCTTATTGCACAACGCAGAGCGTGGTTTGCAGAATCTGACCAAAAAGCTGGTATCCACTGAGGATGTGTGGTGCCCCACCACTGGGCTTGGTACATGGCTGATGAGGCAGGGCGATACCATCACAATTACAGGCAACTGCGACATCTACTACACCTACGTTCTCGACCTGAGAATCAATTATGGCGAAGTGGACGAGCAGGGCAACCCTATTCTTGGACCTGACGGTAACCAAATCGGCAAACCGCTGGAGATGGGTCAGGCGGGCACCAGTTGGGCGTACACGGTTCCTTATGTCGGCCAGACGATTACGCGCTTTGAGGGCGGTCAGAACGTCACGCGGCCGGCCACTGAGGACGATTGCCGGGTGTACCCCTACCGGCGTCTGCTGATCTCCTGCAATGACGCTCTGATGTACGACGGGCCCGCGTTCGACTGGCACGGCATGGTGCCCCTGGTGCCGTTCTATCTGGACGAATGGGCGTGGGAGGATACAGGGTTCTCGCTCTTCCAGGGCACGGCGAACACGCAGGACGCCATCGACGACCTGATGCGCTACATCTACCGCGTGGCGATGGCAAGGGCGAATCCTGGCAAGGTCTACAACACGGACATCACGACTGGAGACAAGCAAGGCAAGCTCACGTCACGGCAAGCGGAGTCGCTGGACCCGTTCGATCCCGGCATCGGCTGGGGCGTGGATGGCGACATCAAGGAGCCGGTGTTGCGTCCTCCGTTCCCGGAGTGGTGCTACAACATTCCCGAATGGGTGATGAAGATTGTCGAGTTCCTGCAGGCGAGCATCATGCGCCAGTTGGGGCACGATCAAATCAAGTCGCTCGAAAAGCTACGCGCCAACATCTCCGACCCGGAAAAACTGCTCGACGCCGAAGGCCCAACGGTGATGGGAACTTCGCGGTCGATGGAGCGCGGCTTTCGTGACCTGGCGAGGATATTCCTGGGATTGGTCGTTCAATACATGCCAGTGGGAGTGCTTGCGGATTATGTCGGAGTCGATGCGATTGCCCCGGCAACCTTCGACTACAAGCCATACTCGATCATCCCGTCGCATCTTGAGGGCGAGCAGACAACGGATGCGGAAGGCAACCCGGTTGAGTCGGGAGTCACCGAGTCGGAACGCGCCAAGAACTTTCTTCGCAACATCCGCGTGAGCGTGACGCCACATTCGATGCACTACATCGCGCAGGCGCAGAAGAAGCTGAACCTGCTGGCGCTGCTCGGCAAGGGCGTGCCGATTGATCCTGAGACGCTGGCGAATGAGTTTGACCTGTCGAACTGGGGCAGCATTGAAGGTTCGACGATCAAAGAGAAGGTGTTGAACTGGGCCAAGGAGAAACTGACGGACGAGGCGGAAATTGCCAAGCTCCAGCACGCTCTCGGTTTGGACCCGCCCGACGCAGGAGGGAAGCCGGGGCCGAAGCCGGGGGCTCCGGGTTCCGGCAGGCCCGCACACAATCCCGGCAGCGGTAAGGTCCGCCAAAAAGGTGCAGCGTCCGGCGGCCGCGCGGTTGTGGCCACGACTAAATGAACTGGAGGATGGAATGAGTTTAGAAGCATGGGGCGACAGCGACGAAAGTTTTGGACCGCCAGACGGTTATTGCACAGAGGACCGTGCATGTGAACTGTTCGTGGCGGGCCTTCAGGCAATGCGCGAGATGCTTGCGCGATTCGTTGAGCAAGGTGGAGACGAAAAAACAGCAGAAAGTCTTCGCGCAAATTGGAATCCGTCATGGGGTAAAGACCCCGGTAGACCGGAGAAGGTAATTGACGAACCATGGGAAGTATGAGGAGAGGGAATGAAGACGCAAACGAAAATCACGCTTAACCGCAAGACCGTATTCACCCCCGACAGCAAGCAGACGGATGGCGGGAGAGCCTTGCTGACGGAAGCCTTGGACCTCATCAAGGAAGAGGGCAACGTGGGCGCACTGACGGCGCAGATCGGGCCGGGAGGCTCGATTGCTAGCCTTGTGTTCGTGAAGGAGGACAGGATTCCGGCCAACTCCGGCGGTATCGTCTTCGACAACGAGGGCGAGCTTGCGGCGGGGTCTGTCACCGTCGAGGTGTAATATCGCACGGAATCACAACAATTGCAGAAATAGTCACAACTAACGCCGATTCTCCTTTACGCGGGGAATCGGCGTTGTATTGTTGCTCTTGAAACTTTAAGGACTACCGCCCCCTCGATTCCTGATGCGGCTAGCGGCTCCTCCCCAAATCCAAATCAGGAGAGAAGCACATGGCAAAGCGCAGGGGTCGTAAAAAGCTGACCGTCGTTGGCCCGCACCTGGGTCATAAGGAAATGAAGCACAAGGGCCACAAGGGCGGACGCCGCCGGAAGAGGGCGTAAGTTGGGTTCATCCCCCATGCCGTCACCGCAGCAACCTCCACAGGGAGCGCCATCACCGCAGGGCGGTGGCGCTTCTCCTGTGGTCAAGCTGGCAATGCTGTCGCAGCTAATTCAAGGGCTCGCACAGCAGTTCCCGCAAGGCCAGCAGGGCATCCAGATGATGATGAAGGGTTTGCAGATGATCCAAGCCAGCGCATCGGCGGGATCGGCTCCGCAGCAAGCCCCAGCCCCACCCCGGTAGTCCTGAACGGTTTCGAGGAGAGAACACCATGACCGAACTCGAATGGCTCAAGCAGGAATCCGGGCTGACCGACGATGAGTTGAAGACCTACGAAACCATCCTCGGCGACAACAAGTTCAAGTCGATGCTCAAAAAGGTGATCGACGCCAACACGTCACTGACCGCCGCGAAGGCCAAGGCCGAAGGCGAGCTTGAGCAGTTCACCACCCGCTACAATTCCGAGTTTGTGCCCGCGCTCCGCGACGTGACGCAGCAGGCCATCGACTCCGACGCCAAACGCGCCGCCGCGGAAGCGAAGCTGGCCAAGGCGAAGGAACTCGGCATCGTCCTCGGTGACGAGCCTGTGAAGGAAGCGCCCCGCGCTCCCGGCTCGCCGGACCCGAATCTGGTCACACGCGACGATTTCGGCCAATTCCAGAACAGGCAGGCGAATACCCTGATGGCATTGCAGGACTTGAACGCCGAGCACTTCGTCCTGTTCAACGCACCGCTGGGCGGCACGCAGGAGCTTGTCAACGAAGTCAACCGCCAGCATTTGCTCGGCAATAAGGGCTTCACGCTCAAGAATGCGTGGGAGCAGAAGTACAACGTTCAGGCGAAGCGTACGGAAGCCGCGGCGGCCGCCAAGGCAAAGGAACACGCCGACCTCAAGGCTCAGTGGACCAAGGAAGAGCGCGAGCGTGTTGGAGCGAACCCCCACATGCGCCGCGGCCAGCCGAGCCGGTACGACCGCTACAAGTCCACGGACGCCGGGGCTAACGCAGTGAAGCCGTGGCAGTCGTCCCACAGTTCACGTGAACGCAATACCGACTGGCGCAACCAGGCTTTGAGCAAAGTGCGCGAGGCGCAAGCAGCGTAAGTAGTACGAAGGAGAAACTCTCATGGCATTCGGGCCGCTTTTCCCTGAGCTTTCAGCGACAACGCTCAACGAGCTCGTCGACGGATATATTTTTCAGAACAGCTACGTTTCGACCCCTTTTCAGCGGTACATGAGGGCGTCCGGCGCGTATGATCCGTTTGGCGGCGGCGCTGGGATGCAGGTTCCCGACCTCTACCAGGGGGTAGGCGGCGGCGCATTGTTCCCCGGCGAAGACATCACCATCATGGACGAGCAGGTCATCACGGCTTCGCTCTTCCAGCCGAAGGCGTATGCCAAGTACAAGCTCGTGAACGATTTCGTGATCGAGGCTCAGAACAAGGGGCCGGAAGCTCGCGTGGCGCTGCTCGAAGCGTACCTCAATCAGATGACGGAAGGCATCGACTTCCAGATTGAGGGCGACATGTTCCGCCACGGCCAAGCCTCCGGCAACGGCGTGAACGACAATCGCCTCGCTTCGATCAACGGGATCTCGGAAGCCCTGAACGACGGTGTGGTGCCTTCGTGGGACGGCAACGTGTTCCCGACCTACGGCGGGCAGACACGCAATGGGGCCATCGGCGCATCGCTGAACTCGACTCCGATTTGGCTGGGCGATCAGAACGGCAACCCGGCCCCTCCCAACTACCAGACCCTGCTCAAGACCTACCTGACGCCGATCCAGAATGGCGGAGACAAGCTGGGCGTGACCTCCTACCTGGGCTACTCGTCGATCACCAGCGCCTTTCAGCGCCAGGAGCGGTACTTCACGCGCGACGACAAGCACATCAACTGGGAGGGCATCAAGCTCGAAAACGGGACGATCTTCTACGACGACATCGTTCCATCGAGCGCCCCGAAGCCTTCGATTGCGAACCTGTTCTCGTCTCCCTCCGGCACGGCTCCTTCGCCGGGAGCGATTCAGACGGGCCAGTTCACCTTGACATCGGCCATGATCGCGTCGAACCAGGGCATCTCGAACCTTCCGAACCTCGGATTCACGTCGAATGCGACCAAGAACGGTTTGGCCGGCGGACTGAATCAGATCGTGGTGGGAGAGCCGTTGTTCTGGATCACGCCGGACAAGTGGAAGTATCGTGAGGCCGATGGCGCTCCGGTGAACTACTTCTTTATGGACCCGGCGCGGTGGCCTGAGAACCCGTTCCTGTACGTGCAGTGGTTGCGGCACGTGTTGAACTTCTACCAGCCCACCCCGCGTGAAGACCAGCAGTGCTACGGTATACTCGCCTAGAAGTCCTTTGTTTTCAATGAGTTACCTATGACGATGATTGCACAACTCGGAAAAGGCTACGTCGGACGCCTGATGATCGGGCAAGCGATGGTGTTTCGCGTAGCCGCTGAACTTCTCCTCCGAGGGCATGTGCCATCGTTTCCATCGGTAGACTCTGGGGTTGATATCCTCCTCGATAACGGAGTCCGTATTCAAGTAAAGGGCCGGACGTTGACGATGGGGCATCCCGCATATCCCGGTGGCGTATATAACTTCTCCACAAAAGAGAACAGCCGTAAAGGTAAGTGGGGAGAAAGAAAACGCGATTGGTCGAAGGTATGCGACTTCATCATTTATGTCGGGATCAATGAAAACCGATATTTCGTCGTACCATCGGGGAACCATAATGTGAGTTTTTGGATTCGCCCCAAGGAAGCTACGAAATACTGCGTTTCAGTCGAAGCAATGAAAACGATGCGAGCGAAGGGGATGACCAACCAAGCCATCGCGGAACAGTTGGGCGTGACAGACATGACGGTCATCCGTAATCTCCGCAAGCCCACCAAGAACAATACTCCCGGCGGTAACAGGTATCTCGCGTCGCTTGAAGATCGATGGGATTTGCTGGACGTGAATCGAGTAGTAAACGAAATTGGCGAGACGGCAGTTAACGTCGTCACTGTTGTATAAGGAGAATCAGTCATGGCGCGTCTTACAACTCCGGGCATTTGGCTTCCAGGCCCGCTCAATACGATCAACTCCTCCAGCCCGACCGCTCAGGCCGACATTGCTGGCAACCCGTTCTTCATGGGCCTCAACCCCGGCAAGCTCGTGGTGTTGAGCACCCAGGAGGCACAGAATGTTGCCGCGGCGGGCACGTTGGTGTCTGGCAGCACGCTCTATGACGGCTCCTACCAGTTTGTCCAGCTTGATTCTGGTGCGACCGCCGCCTATGCGCTGGCTGGCTCTCCGGCGTTCATTCTTCTCGATCAGGGAGCGGCAGAAGGAACGCTGCCGGAGACAGCTTACGGTGTGCCGGTTGTTACCACGGCAGATGTGGCGAACTCTCTTGGCTTGAAATCCCTGTTCTGCGGCGTCTTCATCAATCCTTCGACGGTGAATGGGGCATCGACGGCTCCCACTCCCGGAAACTGGACGATGATCTTTGCCGGCGGCGGGCGCGTGGCAGTCAATGTTGGTTCGGTGGCGAACGTCGCTGTCGGCAACTTCGTCTTCCCCGACACAAACAATGCCGGGAAGTTCGAGGGCTCGGCAACGGCCAGCACCGCGGCTGGAAAACAGGGCATCGGGGTGAGCGCAGGCACCAGCGGCAATCAAGCTGTGGCCTACTACTCGGACATCATCCTGAAGTTCATCACGTAGCAAGGAGTTTCTATGTCGCAAGGTGTTGGAGCAACACATCCGATTCTTGGAGTGCAGCAGATATTCGGGGGGATGTACTGGAGTCCCCTCGATGTTTCCGGCTCCGCAAGCTACGTTGCGGGCGGCGATGCCATCAGCCCGCAGAGCTTCGGATTCAACTCGTACATCTGGCAGCTTACCGGCGGCGTCTCGCAGAGCGGCAACTATCGCGCCGAGCCTCGGGCGCTCAACAGCGGATTCACGCAGTGGCAGTTGGTCTGGTTTGTCGTATCGTCCGGGCTCCAGGTGGGAGCGGCCGTCAACCTTTCCGGGGAGACGGTGAGGCTGGCAGCTATCGGGCAGTGATGGGCAGAGGAAGTGAGCTTGGGCGGCGGCGAATAAGCCGTCGCCCTTTCCTTTTGGAGCGTAGATGGCACTCGTGGATATGTCCAGTGAGATCACGGATCTGGTTCCGGCGCTGGGCCGCGTCCGCGCTCGAAAACTCATAAATCGCGCCTTCAAGATCGTGCAGGATTCCTGCCTGTGGTCTTTTCAACTCCAGCAGGGGAGCTTCTCGACGCCTCCAGTCACGACGGGCGGGACGGTAACATGCACACTCGGCTCGAACCTCATCACCGGGGATGCGGTCGCGTCGGCGGCATGGCTGGCGTTGCCGTTCTACTGGCGGGCGACGACGCAGCAGTTCCGCGCCCAGGGCTACAGCGTCTACTCAGTGATTGCGCTGGACTCGACAAATCCCGCCGCCGTGGTGCTCACGCTCGACCGCCCTTTCACTGACCCCCTGCCGTTCTACTCCGGGGTGGCCTATCAGATGTACGGGGCGTACATTCCGATGCCGGTAGGGTTCAAGCGGTTCCTGAGCGTGGCGGACATGTTCGATGTGTGGACGATGGATATTTGGACGCCGCGGCGCACTCTCGACTACGACGATCCTGCGCGGCTGATTTCATCGAACCCCACGGTATGCGCTCCGCTTGGCGCTGACCGGCGCGGGGCCGGGACCGCAACCCCATCGGCCACGCTCAATCAGCAGTTGATCGAACTGTACCCCTACCCCACCTATCCCATCGCTTACCAGTGGTACGCGGTGATCGAAGCGCCGTACCTGGTCAACAATTCCGACACGCTGCCGCCGCCGATTGATGAGGAAGTGGTGACGCAAAAGGCGCTGACGTGGGCCTACCGGGATGCGGAGGCGAGGAAGGACATCATGGCGGCGAAGGGATCGGGAGGCAACTACATGGGCCTCAAGAGCGATTCGGAGAAGGACTTCCTGACGCGGTTGAAGACGCTGCGGCTGCTTGACCGCGATGCTGTCGATTCCTACCAGGCGAACATACAAACGGCTACGCAGGGATTCACGCAGAAGGCCTACTTCAACTCAGGAACGATGTCATCCGGGCCGTGGAGGGGATGAGATGCCAACAGAGCATTTTCGGTCAAAGGAAGCCTACCGCAAGAGCCGCGCATACACACACATTCACGGCATCCCAACCCATGCGACAGATGTGGTGGTTGCAGGAAAGAGGCACAAGGTGAAGCACAGCAAAATGGAGCATGAAGAGAAGAAGGAAACGCCGGAGATGGAAGCCAAGCACCACTCTGGCAAGTTCCTGAAGAAGGCTGCCAAACTGTCCGGGCGCAAGATCGGCAAGGGCAAGAAGTCGCGCAAGGCGAAGAGCGAAAAGAAGGCCGCACGCAAGAGGGCATAGATGACGTCAGTATTCTCCGATCATCGTGCCGCACCGCTCGCAGTGGATAGAGCCGCGCTCTCGCCCCGGCGATCCGGGCCAAGGAACAAACAGCGGCATTTTCACGCCGTCAAGGTGACCCTTGAATCGGCAGATAAAGTTGCGTATGAACCATCGTTTCATAGGACACCTCTCGCTTTGTTCACTGCGTCAATCAGGCGCTTTCCCTCTTCTGGGCTGTGCGGCTTGACGACTTCACCGTATGTCTTGCCGCGCGGAGCAAGACGCTCCATTTCTTTCACGTCGCCGCGAGAGATGGCATCGGAGTACGCTTGCTGCCGTGCTTCCACTTGCGCCAATATGTCGGTTCCGGCCGCTATTGCTCCACCGGGAACGAGAAATCTCTCCAGACTACTCCGGGCCATCACGCCAAGATGTTCCTCAACCCGTTCGAGGTGCATATGAAGGGCATGGGCTTCCATGAACATCTTGATTACCTCATCGATAGGCATGTCGATGTACCGTCGCCCTTCGCGCTTCATCTCTTCAAGGCGTTCAACTTGCTTGCGGATGTAGCGGTAGTGAAACTCGGCTTCCTGTTTAAGCATGTCCGTTCCGTTCATATTGAACCCTCCAGAAGTCACAATAATATCACAACAATGCCCTGCCCTGTCAACGGTGGTTTTTGATGGCAAGCTACGCATACATCACCCTCGGCCAGATGCGGGCGGAACTGCTCAACCGATTGCAGGACGCGGGAGCGGTGTATACGACTGTGCCGGAGGCCAACGCCTACATCTCTGAGGCGCTGCGGGTACTCAACGCCCAAACTGCGGCATGGCCTTCCGACTACCAGTTCGACTTCAACCCCGGTGACACATGGAAGACGCTCAACGTGGCCGGGTCGCCCCGCCAGCGCACGGTCACTGATTCCGACCTCTACGCCCAGATGGAAGCGATGCTACTTGAGCCGATGTCCGGCGGCGTGTGGACCGGGACCGCCCAATACAACATCGCCATGCTCTCCGGCGCTCTTCAGTACCGCCGCGACGAACTTCTGCTGCTTTCGAACGCGAACGTGGTGAACCTGATTCAACCATCTCCGGCGCTTTCGGTGCGGACATTCCTGCCCGACTCGACGCTCAACCTCTCCAGGGTGCGGTGGATTCCATTCGACTCCTCAGCCACGATGCCTTACGCGCTTGGCCGCGAGGATGTGGTGACGCGCAACGCTTTCGGCGTGAACCTTGCCATCCAGCCGGGCGAGCCGGACTCGTGGATGATTACCGCCAACACTCCGCTCTCGTTCGATGTGTCCTGCCCTCCGAATCAAGGCGGGCAGTGGGACATGCTGGTATCGGAGGCTGGAGTGCCCTTCGCGCCGCCCGCAGCGGCCCTTGTAGGGCTTCCTGACGATTGGGCGTGGGTATGCCTGTACGGGGCGCTGGCGGACGTTCTGGCGAACTCTCCTGAGGGCCGGGACTCGCAGAGAGCCAAATACTGCATGGCCCGCTACGAGCAGGGCAAGAAGGCCATGATGCGCCTGCCGTGGCTCCTGGAGGCAACGGTGGGCTCTGTGAGCGTCGATACGCTCGGCTTCAAGGAGATCGACACCCAGATGCAGAACTGGGAGCAAAACCAGCCGGTCGACGATCCGCAAATCGTGGTGGGAGGAATCGACCTGATTGCGCTGGCTCCCTTCGCCACAACGCAGGCCGTCTCAACGGTTCTGACGGTGGTAGAGAACGCTCCCGTCCCGTCGGCAGATGGCGACCAAATCCAGTTGAGCCGGGACGGAGTGGACGCTATTCTGGCCTATGCCCAACACGCGGCTTCGTTCAAAATGGGAGGTTCCAACTTCGCTCTGACCATGCCACTCTACGAGCAGTTCGAGGCTTACTGCAGAACGAAAAACTCCCAATATGCCGCACTCGGCATGTCGCGTGTGCAGATGCTCATGGAAGGCAACCGGCAGGACTTCAATGACCCCGAATTCGAGGGCAAGACGGAGGCGAAGCATGGCCGGGTATAGCCGCCAGCCCAATGGAAAAAGATTCCTGATTCACGGCGGGATGGACATTTTCCGTGCCCCGGACCTGATCCGTGAGGGATTCTGGCCGTACCTTCAAAACATTCGCCAGCGCATTCTTGGGCGCGTCACCGGCCGCCCCACCACGGGCGCGGCGCTCTACACCTACCCCTCGGCACCGAACACCATCGTGCGGCTCAATGACACGACTCCGAACGGACCAGCCTCCGGGTTTGTGCGCATCATCGCTACGGATTCCGGGGCGCTCTATGTCAACGGAACGGAAGTTGCTTACGGGTTGAGCGGACAGCCTCCGTCGATCTGCATCAACCAGCCCGATCAGTCGGTGCAGCCGTGGGCATACATCGCCGATAGCTCAATGGCGACGGTCATCACGTCCGATTCTCAGCAATGCACGGGGATGATTAAGCTGCGTTCCGACATGCTCACCCGAAAGACGGGCATCAAGGAGCCGCAGTACCCGGTTCAAGTCTCGATCAACGTCGATTCAAGCTCTCTGTGGCTCTCACTTCCAGCCAACACTCCACCGTGGACCAACATCGGCGGCGTCAATGCCGACTACGATTACAACGGGACGGACACCCAGCCTCCATATCCCGCGATCATTTCAACTCCTGTGGGCGGAGCGACGGTTCAACTCACGGTCACAGGAACGGCCACGGTCAACGGGTCTGTTCATGCTCCCGGCGACGCGGGTCCGAGTACTGCGGGCTATCCCGGCGACTTCATCGTTTCGCCGTTGATCGTCGTGTTCGCTTTCACCGATGCGAATGGAAACATCATCGCTCAGGCAACCGGGATTGGCGCTCCACCTGTAGTAGGCAACGTCGGCGCCGGGGCAACGCTCACGGTTCCCTACGGGGCAGCGCAGTTGCAAATCGGCATCGACGGGCAAGGCGGCACATTCGGCAATCCAGCACTCTTCTCCGGGTCGTACCTTGTTCAAGCTCTGGTATCCACTTCGGCCATCACGAAGGTGTCATCCATTGTCGGCATCATCAACGCCGCGATATGGGGAGATTCGCCGCATTCCGGGCCGGTATCGGTGTACATCTGGAAGAATCCGAACGATCAAGGTACGGGCATATCGAGGACGACAGGAACGGCGCAGGCTACATCCTCGAACAACTCGCTCGTCCTCGACTCGACCCCGGAGGATGGAACGGTTCCGATGCAGTGGAGCACGCTGAATTCTTCAGGCGCGACCATTGGTAGCATCCCCCTGTTCTCTCCGGCGCTTGAGTCGAACGGATACCAGGATTTCAATTTCTGTCTCACTGGATCACTATGGTTGCCGCAGGGTGGAACCTACGCTATCCAGATTCAGAACAAAGACCAGATCATGTTTGGCATGGGAGGCGGAGTAACGTCTACCGGAGGTCAGGTCTACGGGCCGCTAGGGCAGTCTATGACCGTAGTCAGTGGCCTGCCTCTGCTGTATGTCTCGACTCCTAATGGAGAAGGCGGTGCTGTCACCAACACGATTAGTGTTACCTGCTCCCGCCGCCGGCATCTACCCATTCGAGATCGACTGGGACTACTGGTATCACACAGGGCGCTTCTTGGGATATGGGGCGTGCGTCATTGTGGAAATGGCTCCAACCCCAGGGGCCGGTGTTGCTACCATCCCCCCGTTGCCTCAAGGAGTGCGAACCAACGTCCAGTATTGGGCGAAGCCTCGCGCTACGGAAACCGGCGCTCAAGGCAATCCCGGGCCAGCCTCAACGATTCAGCAGACGCCGGTCCTGGCGAACCTCATCACGTCGCCCTACCAGACCGACCCTCAAGTGACGGTGATGGACTACTACCGTCAGGACGAAGGTCTCCCGAATCCCACCTACGTTATCACCGGCCCGAACGATGGTCTGGGGCCGGTAATCAATGGGATTCAGTACAACACGCAGGTTGAGGATGCGCTTTCCGACATTGCCGCGGCAAACAACCAACTGATGCAGTTGGACGACTACGAGCCGTTTCCGACCATTGGCGTTCCATTGGCGGGAAAAGTCGCCATTGTTGGCAGCGTGGTGACGTGGAAGAGCGGCAACCAGTTTCCATTGAACATGCTCCCCGGAACTCTGATGCTGATTGGCTCTCCGGCGCAGAATGCGTACTCGCTGGTATCCCGCCCGACTTCGGCAACGACTATTGTTATCCCCGACGTGCCGGACACCATCGGAGATGCGGCGGGCGACGGCGTTCCCTACAACATCGCGCAGCCGATCCTTGCACAGCAGGCTACGCAGTCGATGTGGGGGCCGGACGCTTACGGCTTCTTCCATGCCATCGACCCAACGACGAACGCCTATGTGTGGACGAAAGCCAACAATCCAGACTCGGCTCCGCAGACAAATCGCCTTCTGCTTACCTCGCCTTCCGAGACGCTGATGGGCGGCGGACTCATCAACGGAATCAGCATCGCGTTCTCAACCGAGCACCACTGGCTGATGTATCCAAACTTTGCGGACGCTCAGGCGACGACATTGGGGATTCAGGGCAACCAGTGGAACCCGATTCTCGGCTCCGGCAAGCGGGGCATGTTCATCCGAAACTGCGGGTGCGCTCTTGGCGGCAAGGCGTTCGCGTTCCGGGCCTCAGATGGCATCTACATCACCAACGGCGGAGGGGATGAATCAATCACCGACGAGACGCTGTGGAACCTCTTCCCGCACGAGAACTTCACTCCGGCACCCGTCACATTGGGGCCGTTCACCGTCTATCCTCCCAGCGATTCGCTGTACCAGACCTTGACCTACCAGAACGGGTACATCTACTGGGATTACCGCGACGTGAACGGCAACCGGAGGACGCTGGTGTACGGCGAGGCGGAGCATGGATGGATGGTCGATGTGGGGCAACACCCATTCACCGCGCATTCGAGCGAGTACGCTCCCAACGTCAATGACACGGCGGTGGGATGCAACGACAACTCGCTCCGAGTACTGCAAAGCGGAGGCACGGAAAACTGCACTTCGATAGTGGCGACCGTTCCCGACAATGCCGGGGATGTGCGTGCTCCAAAGAGGGTGTCCGACGTGTTTGTGCGGGCTGTCGTGGATGCGGCCGCTCCGGTCACGGTCGGACTCTATGCAAACCAGTTCGCAACAGCCTTGAGCGGCTTCGCTCCAGCCTCGCTGACGGGGACCGATATGCTCGCTCCGTACATCGTGGACTTCGGATCGAACCAACCGCAGGACGTGATCGACCTCGAAGCGGTGTTCTCATGGAATACCTCTTCCGGGACTCAGCTTGACCTGTGGCAGCCCGGATTCATGCCGCTGCCCATCTCCATCCTCTCGCGGGTAACGGACGCTCTGACGCACGGCCTGAGCGACTGGCAGCACGTCTACATCTGCGATTTAATGTACTTTGCAACGGCTCCGGTGACGATTACGATGAACCTTGACGGGGAGGCGTACCCGGCGACGGTGACTCAGACGTGGCCAGCGGCGGGCAGCCTGTTCGTTCCGGCAAAGATCGCGCTCAAGATGCCTCCGAATAAGTTCAAGTCGTGTTCCTGGCAGATCCAGTCGTCGGCGCCTTTCTATCTCTTCGACTGCCTCGCTTGGATTGGAGCATGGGAGCGGTCGGGCGACTTTTTGCGGTTTAATCCGTTCAAAATGGCGAAGAACACCCCAGATTTGGAGGCATGATGGCAACGAAGCAGATTCAGTACACTCCGCCGGTAATCGAGTCGAAGGCTGACCCGGCCATGGCGCAGCAGTTGCAGACATTGCACCAACTGATATTCGACCGGCTGGGCAATCATTTCACGGCTATTGGAAATCAGCAGTCGCAGATTACGGACTTGCAGAATCAAATCAAGGCATTGCAGGGGAAGAAATGATTCCAAGCAGCCCCATCTTGCCGCCAATCATCCCTCCGCGCTCCGGGGTGTCGCCTATCGGCACGACTTCGCCGAACTCTGGCGCAACGGCGGCGACGAACTCCACCTACGGCGTAGGGGTGTTTACCTCTGGAACCTCGGAGCAGTCCGGGGCGTCTTACACGCTTCAAAACACGGACTATCAGGGCATCATCATCTTCGATTCCGGGGCAACCGTAAACGTCACGCTCAACTCCAATGTGACTCCGAATTTTCAGGCAACCATCCTCAACCTCGGCTCTGGCGCAATCGCGCTGGCTACCAGCGACGGATCGGCCATCAACAACGGCCCATCGAGCCTGACTCTCGCGCCGGGACAGGGTGTTCAGGTGTTCTACGCCAACCGCGCGTGGCTGGCCTATGTGGGGACCACGTTGATCCAGATTGTTCCTCAGAGCATCGGCCCGGTCACCCATGAATGGGTGAATAGCTACGACGCCGCGACGGGCCTGTTCTCGGAGAACCAGCCAGCATTTACTGACATTAGCGGTACGGCTGCAACTTCACAGATAGGAACGGGAACCCCCTCGGCGGGTAAGTATGTAGATGGAGGAACCGGGGCGTGGACGGCGCTTCCATCTTCCGGCGCTTCCGTCATTTCAATCAATGGTCAGACGACAAACTACGCAGCGGTTGTGGGCGATCTTGGGACGATTATCCAGATGAATTCTGGGTCAGCCACGGCTGTTACTCTTCCAGTAACATTTGCAACGGGATTTTGGCTTTGGGTGAAAAATGTAGGCGCTGGAACCTGTACTGTGGCTGCGGCTTCTGGCGACATCGACGCGGACGCTTCAATTGCGATTACGCAATGGCAGGCATTTCAATTCTATTGGGATGGTTCAACATGGCATCAGTTAAGTCAATCGCTTTCGCCTTAGTTCTATGTTGTCCGCTGGCGGCGCAAATTCCGATTGCCAATGGTGGCACAGGAGCGAGCACGGCAGCGGGTGCGCTTTCTAATCTCGGAGCAGCGGCTTCAACTTCCACTGTTCCTTCTGGCGCGATTATGTTCATCAAGACGGGCACATGTCCCACAGGATGGACGCAGGAGAGCGGCTTCATTGGTCTTTACATCCTGGCTACGACAGCGGCGGCGGGGGATGTGGGCACGACAGGCGGATCGACGAGTTACACGCCAGCAGGAAGCAGCGCAGCACCAACCGTGAACAGCCTCACCGCAGCCGCACAAACCTTTACGGGCGCATCGACTACAGTTCCTGCCGAAACCGTCAATGCACTCACGGCGGCGGCTCAGGTCTTCACTGGGGCAAGCACAACGGTTCCTGCGGAGACGGTGAATAGCCTCACGGCCGCAGCGCAGGTTTTTACGGGGTCCTCAGTAACTTCCGGCGCAACCAGCGCCGGTACTCCGGTAGGCACCGTGGCGAACGGCGTTATTGCGTGGCCTTTGGGAGTTCCGACAATCGCAGCAGGCACATTCACTCAGCCGACATTTACAGGCAATGCAGGCACGACCGGAGCTACTACCGGGGGTACTCCAGCGGGAACTGTTGCCAACGGAACAATCGCCTGGCCGGCAGGAGTTCCGGCATTTTCAGGATCTGCTGGGACAGTCCCTGCGCAGGTCTTCACCGGATCATCTGCTACGACTAGCGCGGTAAGCGGAGGCACCCCAGCAGGAACAAATGGAGCGAGCGCCACCAGTGGCAACTGCGCAGCGACCAACATTGCCGCAGGAACAGGATCATTGACGGCCTGTAAAGCGACGGCGCCGAATCTTACTGTCACAGCCCAAACCTTCACCGGATCGGCTCTTTCCACGCATACGCACACTTTGACGGCTACTGGCACAAACGGCACAGCGGCCTTTACCCCAGCAGGAACAATTGCATGGCCCGCAGGTGTACCGACACAAACGGCAGGAGCATTTACCGGATCAGCGTTAGCTACGCACACGCATAGCTTTACTCCAACTGGAACAAATACCGCAGGAGCGTTTGCGGAGGGGGCAATCTCGTGGCCTGCTGGGGTGCCGACAGAGACAGCGGGTGCATTCTCGGGGAGTGCGCTCGGGACGCACACACATTCTGTGACCGCGGCAGGAACGAATGGAACTTCAGCAGTGACCGGCACTCTTAATTCAACGACAATCACGCCGCTCGGCTC
This sequence comes from uncultured Acidobacteriaceae bacterium, assembly GCA_963799145.1. Lineage (GTDB taxonomy): Bacteria > Acidobacteriota > Terriglobia > Terriglobales > Acidobacteriaceae > Telmatobacter. The sequence continues at coordinate 84,868 of CAWCWQ010000043.1, forward strand.
TAACGGCACTTCCGCAGTCACAGGGACACTCAACTCGACCAGCATCACGCCCCTTGGAAGCAATGCGACCAGCGCTGTTACTGGCACACTCAGCGCCGGCGCCTTCAGCGGTACTCCTGCAACGATCCAGCCGCCGTTCGTGAAATTGATTCCGTGTAGCAAGAATTAGGGTTAAACTGAACGGGAGGTGTACGATGGGCGGTCTGTTAAGTTCGATTTTCGATCTCGCGGCAGGGAACCCCGTTCAGGGAGAGCAGAACCAGTTTGGCTCATTGGCTGGCTACCAGACCGGCGTGGGAGAAGGGCTCATCACGCCCGCCGCGCAGTACGAGGAGAGCATCCTTTCCGGTGATCCGACCAAGACGGCGCAGGCTATGGCTCCCGAGATCAGCGCGAACCAGCAGCAGACGCAGCAGTTCAAGAACCAGTCGGCGGAGTTTTCGCCGCGCTCCGGCGGCACGGCGGCATCGGTTGCCAACGCGGACACGTCCGGCAGGTCAAACCTCATCGACTTGCTCGGGAAGGAACGGAGCGGGGCGGCCAGCACATCTCTGAGTGCGGGTAGTGGGCTTCTCGATTCGGCGTCCTCGAACCTCGGCAACGAAGCGAACCTCGCCAACCAATGGCGGCAGCAGCAGACGAGCGACATCAACGGAATCGCGCAGGGCGCGGCGGAGATTGCGACGATGGGGATGACGGGCGGCGCGGCACCGGGGCTATCACCGGGTACGGTTTCCGATCCCGGAATTGCTAACTACTTGTCTAACAACGGTCCCGCTCCTGGATCAACAGACTGGAGCGGGCTTGATACATCGGGACCGGATATGAGTGCTTTTGTATAGAGGGAGACACAATGGCTTGGCAGAAAATCACTCGCGCTTTTGGCGGAATCACGCCCCTCGGCAAGTTCATAATCACGCCGGGGACGCCGCAAAACATCCTCGCAAACACCGAACTTTCAACAGTGCGTTACTCGATGCAGTGCCGGCAGATCGGCATCAGCGTGTCGTCCACGGTGGCCGGCGAAGTTTACCTGAACTACGGCAACATTGCCGGGCTGGGAAACCAGACTGCTTTGATCGCGCAATCTTCCAGCACGGAGAGCCTGCCATTCAGTTCCCGGACCTCAGACTCGATGATCGACGCTGGGCAGTATTACCTCGATGGCAGTGCGGCTTGCGTCTGCACCGTGTATTTGCTCGATGGCACGAGCAGCTAGGAGTACAGCGTGAGTGTTGGCGATCTTCTTTCGGGAATTGGGCGCGGCGTGGCGACTGCGGGCCGCGTGGCCGGGGCTGTGCTTGAGCCTATCGCCAAGCGCACCGCCGAAGTTGTGTCAGGGGAAGCGCCGGAGCTTGACGAGGAGCGCCGCCAGCGTGCGATGCAAATCACCGACCAGCAGCGGGAACTCAAGGCGAACGACCTTGAATCGCAACTTGAGATGGGCCGCAAGTACGGCACGCTGACCCCGGAGCAGCAGAAGCAGTACGTGGACCAGATTACCGGCCTCTACTCAAAGCCAGAGCAGCAGGGAAGTCTCTTGCAGCGCATCCACAAGGCCATCCATCCGACAGGCACGGTGCGGCAGGCAGCGCAGCCGTTGCCGAACGCTATCCCGGAGGGCGGCACAGTAGCGGCGGATGAAGCGGCGCGGCAAAAAGCTCTTGTGGACGCCCTTGGATTGAAGCAGAGCGCAATAGACGAGGAAATCGACCGGCGTGCAGCGAACGCGGCTAAGTACCACAAGGCGGCAGGGAAGTCTCCGCCAACTCCAGGGAATCAGATCCCGCAGGATGCCATCGGGCCAGACGGCCAAGTGATCCCGTCCACGTTGCGCACTCCCGGCCAGTCGTTTATCGAGTGGAACGGCGCATGGTATCCGGCTCCCAAAGCGAAGCCGGTTTACAAGATCATCGGCGGCAATATGATGCTGATGGACCCCGCGACCGGGCAGGCGATGAGGAACCTCGGTCCCGCATCAGGCGTGAAGATGAGCACACATCAAACGCCGTTCCTCGGGGATGACGGCCAGATGCACTTGCTCACGACGACTTCCGTCACGACTCCGCAGGGGGAGAACATCCAAGTGGAAGCTCCCCCGCCAGATACGGGAAGCGGTGAGAAGCCTCCAGCAGCCCCGACAGCGGCTCCAAAGCCTAAGGCTGGTGCTCTCCTACCCCGAACCGGCGCTAAGCCTGCGGCACCCCCTCGTGGCGGCACTGCGGGGCCGATAATCGCAGGTTCCCATGCGTGGGCCGCATCCAAGAACCCACTCTATAAGTCGGACATGGCGCAGTATACGAAAGTGGCCGAGGACGCGAATACGAAGGCGGAGGCATACAAGGCGGCGAGCGCGGCGCTGGCTTCCGGTTCGACGGCATCGAGCGATCAGGAGTTGATTTACCAGTGGGTCCGGTCGAACGTGCAGGGCGCGGGCCGGATGACGCAGGCTGAGTTCCGGCAGGCGGCGGCTACAGGGTCTCTTCCGTTGCGGGCGCAAAGCGCATGGCAGAAAGCGACGACAGGAAAACTACCGCCGGAGTTGGAGCAGATGTTCCTTGCCGACATCAAGCGGGCATCGGATACCGCGCAGCAAGAGGCGGCGGAATTGCGGAAGAAAGTTGAACATCCCGGAAATGCCCCGGCGGCTACTGGTGGTCCGAATATTGGCGACGTGAAGACCTTCCCGAACGGTAAAAAGGGGAAGTGGGATGGAACCGGATATGCCGCAATACCTTGACGAGAACGGAAACCCCATTGCGGCCCCGGCGAAAGTGTATCTGGACGACAATGGGGAGCCGATTAAGCAGACGGTGACTCCCACGCCCGGTTCCGTGTTGCGCCCCCTGACTCAGCGTGAACGGTTCCTGGACCCAAATCTGTACCCGGTCGGAGCCAAGGGGGAAGGGGTGGGCGAAAACCTGCACAACATCGCGCAACGCGCCGGGGTTGGAGTGTTCCAGTTTGCCGATGCGCTCACCCATCCGCGGCAAACGGTTGCGGGTATGCTCTCCAGCGTTTTGCCGGAGCCGGTCGTCAAGGGAGTGAACAAGGTCGTCGATCTGGAGAACAAGATTCCCGGTGCTCACTACCTGACCACAAAACTCCCAGAGGGGACGGAGAATCCAGTCAAGAGCGCGTATGACGCTGTGCGCCCAGGGGGGATTACCGCAGTTGGAAACGTCGCCCCTACTGCGGGCCAGATTCTCGCGGGAGGAGTGTTAGGAGAAGCGGGTCCGGCGATTGTTTCGGATGTGCGAGGCATCCCAAAGGCTGCTGGTCGCGTTGGCGAGATGCTCACGAAAACCGGGCCGCGCGAGACTGCGAAACTGGTCAAGGAGACGCAGGCGGAGAACGCCGAATCTGTCACCAAGGCCGCAGAGAAAACGGAAAAGGAACGCGCTAAAGTTGCCCAGCAAAACGCGGAGCAGGAGCAGGGGCGGAAGCTGGACCTCCGCAAGCACTTCGAGAAGACGCAGGCAACCAAGGCCGCGAATGAAGCGGCGGAGGCTCCTGTCGCCCGCAAAGAGGCGCTGAATCGCGGTGTGGAAGAGTTGGACCCTCGCGTACATGACGAGCTTGTGCAGACAGAGAAGACGGTCAATGAACAGGCCAACGAAAAGTACACCGCTTTGCGCAAGGTGCTGAAGAACGAAGAGAGTGGGATGTATCAGCCCAAGGACGAGGAAGGGCATATCCAGGGCGAACCTGTTTCCGTCCCGCAAAGGCTGTTCGACGCGGCGGACGAATCTATGCGTGGCAGCGATACCGCTCCGACAATCGTCAAGGACTTGGGAAAGCGCGTTCAGCAAGGGGAAACCAGTCTCAGTTATAACGACCTCCAAGGCTACCGTGAAGAGATTGGACGGGAGCTACGCAAGGGAACGTTGCCGCCAGACGTGTACAACGCCTACAAAAAGATGATGCCGATGATCGACGATGCAATGCAGGAGATTGCAGACCGTCACGGACTTGGCAAGGCTCAAACGGATGCGCGGAGTTTCTATCGCGAGTATGCGCAGACCTTCCTCGACCGCGATTCTCCTGTACGTGCGGCTATCGACACAGGTAAGAGCATCGGGCGCAAACCGGGCAGTGTCGTCAATGCTTTACAGGGAAGGAATGCTGCTCTTGAAGCGTTGGCGCGGTACAATCCAGAATTGGCTCGGAAGTTGAACACGATTCGCGGCTATCAGGCCGAAGCGCGGGGTATATCCGCGAAGCCGAAGCCGGGAAAATTGCTGCCCAAGTTGGAACCGAAGCCAGCACCTATTCCCGAACCCGCCCCGGTAAAGCCTGAAGTGAAGACAATCGGGCCAGAGGAAATCCGCGGAGCCAAGACGCAAGGTTTGGAGCAACGCGCCAACATCATCCGGAGGCGTGGCGAATGGATTGCGACCGGCGCGGCGGGATACCGGGCGCTATCGAACATCCTGCACGGCAACCTTGCCGCCGTGCCTCCCGACTTGCTAGAAGGCGGTATCGCCGTAGCCGGAGTGGAGGGCGTTGCGCGGCTTCTCGAAAACCCGAAGGTGGTTGAATTCCTCACACGTCCCACGGCGCGGGATTTGGCGCAGGTTCCCCCAGAGTTGCGCGGCGATATGAGCACCATCGCTCAAGTTGCCGCCCGGAAGGGAATCAAGGTGGACCCTCGCATCTACGCCATTGCCGGAGCCGCCGCACCTAAGAAGACTCCCGGTGATCTTCTCCGCCAGGCGCAATGATCCTCGAACCGAGAATATTCGACACGTTCGATCGCTGCCCACGCCGCTACGCGCTTGAGCGCACCCATGAGCCGCGCTCCATCTCCGGGTTGGGCCTGATGTATGCCGGGGTGGAAGGCGGCGTTGTGGCGCCGGACCCCGGCGAAGGGGCGAAGGATGCGGTACGGGCCGTCACCGCGGTCAAGGATGTGGATGCTGGCCCGCTGGCGGCAATCTCGGCCGTCCGGCATGTCGGGCTGATGGCGGAAGTCATCGCGCTGGCCCTGCGCCGCAAACTGGGTCCGATGGCACGTCTCGATCCCGTGCCCATGGGCAAGCACCAATGGCATTCCGGGCTGTTTGAGACGCGGAGTGCGATATTACACCGATTCGTCCTCGTCTCCCACATCGACGACGATGTTCTCAGAGGCTTTGCTCACTCCTGGGGGACCGTAGGCGAGCTTGCGGCCCTGGGGAGGGATGTAACCCTCACCTTCATCGCAATCGGGGCACAGCGGGGCGGCAGGCGTCACGGCGCATGGTCTAAATGCTTCCGTCACCCCGTCCAGAAGACCATGCTGCGGTTTGGCCGGCGCAAGGGGTCCAACGGCTTCACTTCCGGGTGGGTGGACGTGTGGCGGGAGATGACGGACATTGCCGCCGATAGATGGCTCGACCAGATGCAGGCCGATGACGTGCTGACGGATTTGATCCAGTCGAGGACGATTCCATACCGGAAGGACGATGCGCGGATCGCTCAGGCCAAGTCGGACATGTTCACGATTCTTCCGGCGATGGAGTCGGCTTCGGTGGACTCCCCGATGCGGCGGTCAAGTTGCGACGATCCCATCAAAGGGGCTTGCCGTTTGGCAAGCTCTCTGCTGGTCGCCTAGCGAGGTAGAGGTGGAGGACTTGGGACACCTTTTCGCGCCAGTCGCTCGATTTCCAGCTTAAGTCTTGCCCGAGACGACGCATCCATCAGACATTCTTCTAGAAGCCGTACAACCTCTTCGGCTGTTGCGATGCTTTCCGGCACTTCCGGCTCCGGCGCGAGGAACATGCGGCGCTGCCACTCGACACACCGCCAGCGGGCACTTCTCGCGTCCGAGTTATGATATATGTCGGACCATTGATCGACAGTCGGAACGATTGGATTGTCATGTAGCCACTGCACAGCAGCCACGAGAACCATGCAAGCGTCTAAAATCTGCCCTTCGCTTGCATCGTGATAACGCGCCTTGAGGGCCGCACGCGCGGCTTGTATCATCCCATCAGGCACTACGATCTTCTTTTCACTCATCACATCTCCTTTTACTTCGGCATTGTTGGGACACCTTTATCGGGAGCGATCCTCTTAACGACCCCCAATTGGCACCGCGAGCAATTGCAACGGAGGCTAGGATTTCGAGACGCTTCAAATGCCAGGTTTAAGCGTGACGTACAGCATTCCGGATTCTTTCTGCGCATGAGGTCTTCCTTGCATATCTTATGCGGAAGAGCACCACATATCGGGCAAGTAACCGATAGCAAAAACGTTCCGTTCTGATTAGCACTCATCACATCTCCTTTTACTTCGGCATTGGTGGTACACCTTTTCGCACGACGCGCTTTCCCATCGTCTTAGCCGCCACTGCATCCAGGGCGGCAATCTGTGCCTCAGCATCGTTCAAAGCGCGTTCCATCGAAACAGGTTGGGGCTTCGCGGGTGGCGCTACGGGCATCGGCGGCGGCTCAGGCACGGCAACGGCGGTCCTTTCGCGCACCTTCTGCGCGGCTTCGGCGGCGATGGACTCGACCTCATCCTCTTCCATCCTGTCCTTGAACGCTTCCGTCAGGCTGGCAAGGATGAACGTATCCATGTTCCATCGGCATTCGTAGGCGCGTTTCTCCATGAAGGCCCACAGGAGCAAGTCCTCGGGGCGCTGGAAGGAAAGCTGGACGCGCTTCTCACCCGGCTTTAGTTTCGCCATGCGGTCCCTCCATGATGCCTTTCGCGTATTCGATCAGCCGCTCCGCCTCTTCAAGATGCTGCTTGCGCATCTCGGGGTACTCCGTCTCCCTCGCCAGCCGCACGAAGACGAGGGAGTGGGCCAGGTGCTCGACGGCGGTCTGTTGCTGGCCCTTCATAGCTTCACCATGAAATTCAGGTCACTGGCCCGCTGGCCGTACTCCAGCGAGTCCACGCGGAAGCCATACTTTCGTACAAAGTAGGCGCGGTCCACGTCGGCTTGGCGCCGCATTGCGTCCCCCTCGGCCTGCGGAGCCAGCCTGTGTGAAGCCGATCCATAGTGCCAATAAGGTACATCTAGTTGAACTCCCCTGATTCCGCAAGACGCCATCCTCAACGCCATGTCGCAATCGCTGGCATACATAAAGAATCCCTCATCCATGAAAAACCCGTCCTTGGCGATTAAAGCGTCGTAGGCCCACTTCCTGACGAGCATTACGGCCATTGGAGTATTCTCGCTTACTGCCGTCGCCTCGCGTATAAACGGCATCGTCTGCCCGTTGTCCGAAGCGCTGACAAACCCCCTCGGCCACTTGAGCAATTCGGAATAACAGTTCGAGGGCAGGATCACGTCATTCGGTATCCCAAGCACATGCGCGGAAGTCTTGAACGCAGCGCTGTACATCTGGTTGCCAACTTTGAGCGGAGAGATGTTGGTGTCGTTGCGCTGACAGATGCACGGCTGAGTTTGAATCCACTCCCAAGTTCCATCTGTCGAGCCGTTGTCGATGAAGTGAAGCTCAACTGGAATATCCTGAGCGAAGACCGAAGCGACTGCCTGCTTTGTCAACTCCAGATTGTTATAAACGCACATCAGGACTGGATTCATTCCGCCTCCGGTCGTACGCTTCCACTGTTAGCGCATCTACTGAATCGGGCGAGTTGAACATCGTGTCGCAGTTCTTGCAGGCCGCAAGTTCCCCGGCTCGGCCAGAGAGATGCAAACGGTGAATCCTCGCCAGCGGCTCCCCGGCCCAAATCTCAGCAAGCGTCTGATCTTTCACGTTGCCGACTATGAGCGACTTTTCCCACGCAACACAGCAAGGCACTACATCTCCGTTCGATTTCACCGCGAGGTTGTAGAACGGGTACGGGCAGGCAATCTGCGGCCCGTGGAGTTTGCCGATCTGGATCATGTCCGAGCCTATCGAGTGCAAACCTTCCCAACCGATCTCGTCCACAATTTCAGCATAGAATGGACGGATTTTGTCGGCCTCTGCCTGGTTAAACACCTTGGCGAAGATAAACGGCTTCGTCTTGTCGCCGCGGAGTTCATGGAGTCGCCGCACATTGCGCACTACGTTGACCGGATTCGGAATGTCCATGTAGACCGATACCCGAAGGTAGTCGAGTTCGGCGTCAATGAGTTCCTGAGCCTTCTTCTCCGTCAGAGCCATCGCATTCGTCGTCAGTTCCACGCGGTCACAGACCTGATGCGCAAGAAAGCAAATCTCTCCAATCTCGGGATGCAGCAGCGGCTCACCAAAGAAATAGAGTTTGAGCGATTTGATCCCGAGTTCTCCGATTTCCTTGATGACTTTCCGGTAGAGGTCAATGTCGATGTGCTGCCAGTATCCCGCTCGTTCCTTGTAATCGGGAAGGGACTGAGGGCAGAACTCGCACGACAGGTTACAGCGGTTCGTCGGCTCAACGTAGACCGTCAACGGAGCAGCAAGAGGAACCGCTGCGGCCAGGTCGAGGCGCGATTCCTTGCGAAGTTGGGCGTAGGGGATCATTCGTGTATGCCTGGGCAATCGTGGTCGCTGGATGCAATCCGCTGCATGGCGGCAACGTCGGATGACTTCACGCGCTCCGGTGGCACGGCATACCAAACTATTTCCCACGCGCCTTCCGCGTAGCGTCGGAAAAACAGCCGGTAGTCGGGCTGAATGGCGTGAATCAAAAGTGGTATCTCCCACAGATGGTCCGAAGTGTGGTAGGCGCAGACAGCTAGAACCGGCGAGTGTTCTTTGAGGATTCTCCGCGCTCCCCACAATGCCTGAAGCTCTGCGCCTTCAATATCGAACTTGATGTAAGTTGGAGCACACCTAAAGCCGCCGCAGTCTAGCGTCACACAAGAAACTTTTCGGGAACCTTCAGTGCCAACGTGGGCCGAATAGTCTCCTGTGTCAACGAATTGAATATCGCCGTCGCGGTCAGAAACAGCAGTCTGATATGCGTCTATGTTTTGCCGCGCTCGCGGTGGGATACCCCTGCATAACGCCCGGTAGTTTGATTCATCTGGCTCAAACGCTGTTATTTGGCGAAACGCCTCCCATTGGTCCAAAAATGCCTTAACTGTATCTCCATCGGCCGCACCGCAGTCAACGAAGTGCTCGTCGTCCAAGTGCTTGATGAAGTCGGGAAAGTAAATGTCCTTGCAGTCAGACGGCGGGCACTGGTTGTCATAGTCGGGATTCTTGCGGAAGAAGTATTGATCCCACAGAAAATTCAAGGTGTCTGCGTCGGAGTCGTTCGCTACGCGCAGGACACTGCGCCAGGTACGCTCGGATGGGAGACCGTGAAACACCTCCAGGCATTCGTAAAGAGGCTTCGTCCTCACACCCATCGACTTCATCTGAGCACGAATCTCCGTGGCGGACGGACGAGAAATGGCCGTGTCTACCCACTCGACATCGGGAGCATTTACAGAGTAAGGGCTCATTACCGGAATTCCGGTAATGGTGGTGTTCCACTTGTTGGGGTCGTTGTCCGCAAACGCAAAAGGCTCGATGCCTTTCGAGCGAAGATACTTCAGGCAGGACCGTCCTGTCGACCCCGCTCCGAACAGAACTATGTTCATGCAATCCCTTTCCTGAACCACTTCTGCCATGCCGGCCAAAGGCTGGAACCGTTCCAATCGACATGCTCTGGGAGCAAGCTGCCGGTGTAGTTGTTTTTCAGCACCTTCTCGACTTTGAAGGCCCACGCTTCGGGTGAGTGGACTGGACGCTTGGAGCAAAATGCGCCCTCGTAGAAGTAGGCATTGGGCTCAACCTGCATCGACTTCGGCGCGAACTCGGCTTGCGCTCCGTAGCTCCCACAGATACAGGGCACGCCGCACGCCAGAGATTCCGCGACGGGGTAGCCAAAGCCCTCCGGGGCGATTCCGAGCGTCACACTGCAGGCGCAGTACATCGAAGCCAGTTGCGCGTCCGTGAACCGCTGCGT
>CAWCWQ010000044.1:0-17564 GCA_963799145.1 uncultured Acidobacteriaceae bacterium
TGACAGCAGGGGCTGTGCTTGCCTGGAATGGCTTTCCGTCGCGGTTCAGCGCGGAAGTAGCGCGGATGAACTCGGCGGTTGGCGCTGAATATCGTTGCGGCCTGACCGAGTACATTTCCTTTGGCGCCATGCATGCCTGCGCCATGTCCTTGCCCAGCCGCAATCCAGCCGACGCCACGGTCGCGCTGTTCGGCAACTCGCACGCGCAAATGTATGCGCCGCTTGTGTCGGAGATATTGCAGGCCAATCACGAGAAGGGAATTCTTGTTCCGCTCAACAGTTGCAAGCCCATGCCGGACCTCAACGGGTCTAAGAAGTGCATGGCGCTTGCCGAGATGGACCTGCGCGCGATAGAGGCTACACAGGGGATTCGCATTGTCATTCTTTCCATGAGTTGGGATCCTCCTTCGTTAACCTCGACCGGTACCGTGCCGAAGGGGCGTGAAACGGAGTTCCTCATCGCGAGCCTGGATCGACTGATCGACGACTTGAAGCAGCACGGCAAGACGGTGGTGCTGGTGGGGCCGGTTGCGACCCCCGAGACGGAGGAGCCGTCGATTGTGGCCCGACAGATGGCGTTTCACCACCGCGTTGACGAGCCGCTGTTTCAACCGGAGCAGGCGTTCCTGGCTAAACGAGGCGAGATCATTGCTCATTATTCCGCCCGAAGCGACATTCTTTTCATCCGGCCTGACCGCGTGCAATGCGAGTCGGGCAAATGCGATTACGTCCGCGACGGAGCGTCGATCTTTGCGGACTATAGCCATGTTGCCGAGGCAGCGCTGCCGTTGTTTCGTCCGGTCTTCGAGCCGGCTTTGCGACAGGCTTTCCTCAGCGCCAACTTGCCAGGGCATTGACCTTGACGCTCGTGTGCTGTTCCAGCTCACGCGGATTCGAGAATCATGTTGGCGTATTGAATTCCGTCGCCGGTGCGAATCAGGCCGATGGCCTTGGGAACGCGCTTCTTGAATTCGATGTGCGGCTCGAAGGCCAGTGGAATGCCGTGCAAAGCCGCTTCGAACTCCAGGCAGGTCTGAGCGCTGTTTGCGGCGCGAAACTCCTCGGCCATGAAGGCCTGGCCAATGCCGAAGTTGCCTCGAATGGCCTTGAGCACATCGAGGACGCGGGGAAAATCGTCGATGAGCGAAATATCGACCGTTTCAATCTCGGGCCAGTAGGGGAAGCCGCGGTCGGCAATGACCAGCGTATTGGTGTGGCGCACGCGGCTGAGCAGAGAATTGATGCCGGGATTCAAGATGCCGGTCTTCAACATGCGATCGAAGCTCCTTGCCGGATTGGCCGGATTCTTGCGCTCAGGCCAATCCTGTGCCCCAGTCTACGCAGCGAGAGTGTGCGAATACAAATAATCAGGATCGCAAAGGACCAGTCAGGCTACCTCACATTCCATTTTGATTAGGGCGGCAAAGCCGGAGGCGAAGCAATGGAGATAATCTTGAAGCTATGAACTGGACATTGATAGCCATCGCCGTGGGCATTTTGGTTGTCTACTATGGATTCAAACTCGCCGGCCAGGTTTCGCTGAAGGCCGCGCGCAGGCACCTGAAGAACGGCGCTTTGCTGATTGACGTCAGAACCAAGGCCGAATTCAACTCCGGCCATCTGCCGAAGGCGATCAGTCTCCCGCTGGACGAGATTGAATCGAGCCTGCCGCGCCGGGTGAAGGACAAGGACCATGTGCTTCTGCTGCACTGCCAGGGCGGATCGCGCAGCAGCGCGGCCGCGAAAAAGCTGAAGTCGATGGGCTACGCCAGGGCCTTCAATCTGGGTTCATATGGGCGGGCGGCGCGAGTTGTGAACCGAAAGCAAAACTCGGCGGGCTGAGGAAGAGGCTGGCAATTCAACGATCTCTCCGGATTGGAGCCCGCGCGCTTTCCAGCAGCGCCGTCGCCGGCGTCTGCTTCACCAGCGCGTACAGCTTCCGCGGGAGGGGAATGCCAGCGGCTCATGCGATCCAGATTATTGAACCGTAAGCGCCATCGTTGCGTTGGTGGTGATGGCGGTAACTCCGTCGCTGGACTGCGCCGTAATGGTCACTGTGTACGTTCCGGCCGGCGTGGCGGGGTTGATGGGTGGGCCGTGATTGAAGTAGTTGTAGCGAGCGTTGCAGGCGGTTGCGCCCAGCATGGCGACGAGGGCGACCAGCGTCAGCAGCGAGAGGCGCAAGAGCCAGGCGCGGCGGCGGGCTCCCCAGGCAAGACCGCCGAGCGCCAGCGCGCCGGGAAGCAGTAAGGCCAAGGCCACAGGGTTCGAGCCCGGCCGAGCCGCCGAAGCGCTCGACGCCTTCTGGGTGGTGATGACCATGGTGCTCGTGACGGCGGCGGTCGTGTTGGGCAGGATTTCGACGTTCTCCGGCGTAAATGTGCAGGCGGACTGATCGGGAAGGCCGGAGCAGGAGAGCGTGACAAACATCGGGGCGGTGAGCGCGGAGCTGTTTTGAGGCGTAATCGATGCGGTCAAGGTTCCCGTTTGGCCGGCGGTGAGAGTGAGCGTGGCCGGTGCGACGGAGACCAGAAAACTGGGCGTCAAGCTGACCTGGCCTTGCACCTGAGTGGTCACGGATGCCGAAGGCCGATGAGTGGCGTCGCCGACATAAGCCGCCGTCAAGGAGTGAAGACCGCCTGGCAAGGCGACCACAATGCTCGCGTGCCCATTGGCGTCGAGCGCCGCGCCGGCCAGTTGCACGCCGCGGTCGCTGATGGCCACTGCGCCGGTTGCCGGAAGCCCGTCCTCGCCGTTCACCGTCACCGCGACGGTAGCCTGCGTGCGTCCGCCCAGGTCGCGGGTCTCCGCAGTCAGCGAGGTCTGCGTGGCCAGCCCTTGCGCGCTCTCCGCGGCCAGCGCCAGCGCCGGCATCGCCAGCGATATAACCAATCCTGCAACCAACTGAAGCCGCAGACCGCGGCAGACAATGCCTCTCACGTGCACCTGCTCCAAATCTCGAGTTTCAACTCGCCCCTGCGCGGCGAACGGCCGATGCCGCCAAGGAAACTCGGCACGCCGATAACCTGTACCGCAGCGTAGAACCCTATTGTATCCGGCGAGGGCGCGCCGAAGCTACGGCGGCCACATTCTTTGGACGAAGTGCGGAAGGGAATGGCGCGGCCGTCAACCTGGAATCAAGCGCGTAGTGAAACGGGAATCAGCCGGAGCGGCGACCTTGATCGCTCGCGACCCCCTCCGCGGATTCGGACGAGCGGCGCTGCCGGCGCACACGGCGCGGGTTTATGATGAATCCTCCAAGGCACGCAAATCGGCGAGGAGGTTGCCATGAGTGAGAATCAAACAGTTGCGGCGCGGACGCACGGCCGCCGCGAGTTCCTGAAGGTGGGCGGAGCGGTAACCGCCGCGCTGTTGGCGCCGGGAGCCCTGGCCGAAACAGCGAAGACCCTCCCCGGTCTTCCCTCGAATCCCATAACCCCGACGGCCATGCCCACGCGCAACCTGGGCAAGACCGGCTACAAGGTGGGAATCTTCTCGCTCGGCGGGCAGGCAGCGCTGGAGCGCCCCAGCAACTTCGACGCCGCCGTGCCCATCGTCGAGCGCGCCCTCGACCTGGGCGTGAACTACATCGATACCTCGTCCATCTACGGCGGACCCGAGCGCTGGAGCGAGCAGTACGTGGGCAAGGTGATGGCGCGCCGGCGCAGCGAAGCCTTCCTCGCCACCAAGACCAAAGAGCGCACGCGCGATGGGTCGATGCGCATGATCGACCGGTCAATGGAGTTGCTGGACACCGACCACATCGACTTGTGGCAGCTTCACGACATCGGCACCATGACCGATGTGAATGAAGTCTTCGCCAAAGGCGGCGCTATGGAAGCGCTGCTGGAGATGCAGCAACAGAAGGTGGTGCGCTACCTGGGCATCACCGGCCATTACCGGCCCGACGCGCTGATGGAATGCATCCGCCGCCATCCCTTCGACACGATCCTGATGGCCATGAACGCCGCCGATCCCGCACCACTTCAGCTTCAACAAGGAGCTTTTGCCCCTGGCCGTCGAGCGGCAGATGGGCATCATCGGCATGAAGATTCCCGGCCGCAGCCGCCTGCTCTCCAGTTGGACGCCGCCGTCCATCGAGGCGCAGAAGCACTCCTGGGAGGGCATGACGATCCAGACCACGACTCCGGGCACCCTGACCATGCGCGAGGCTATGTACTACACGCTCTCCCGCCCGGTGAGCACGGTCATCGTAGGCTGCGACACCATCGCCCAGCTTGAAGAGAACGTCCAACTGGCGCGCGAATTTACGCCGCTGAGCGATGGGCAGGCGACGGAACTGGTGGCAAAGGCCGAGCCGGTCGCCAAGCCCTCGCTCTTCTTCCGCTTCTACGACCGCCCCTGAGGCAGCGGCCCGGAGGGAGGCGGGGGTTTCAACCCCCCGCAAAATGCCCACAGAATCAACGCGGGCTTTAGCCCCGGAGGGACTGTCGGCTGCGCGGCAAGCACTTGTTCCGAGTCTCGCCCGGCGCAACACCGCCGCGCCTGAGCTCTTGAACGGCATTGCCTGTGAACGCTCCAATTTCGCCCATGAGCCAAATCACACAATCTACCCACTTTGCCAATCAATTGTTCGCCAGCAAGGAGTTCTTCGAACGCTCCACCAGGGTCCTCGACGAGGCCGACTCCGGCTTCCGTCCCCGCGACGAGATGATGACCGCGGCGCAGCAGGTGGCGCACGCGGCGCAGACCATCGACTGGTTTATCGAAGGCGCGTCGCGGCCCGAGGGCTTCGATCTGGATTTTGCGAAACACGCCCAGGTAATCGCGCAGGTGACCTCGCTCTCCGCCGCCCGCCAGATGCTCGATGCGGCCTTCGCGAACGCGATCGAATTCGTCCGCTCGCGCGGCGCCGAGGGTCTCGCGCAGCCCCTGCCGCCCGGCCCGGTCATGGGCGGCCAGCCCATCGGCGACATCGTATGGTCCATCGTCGAACACACCGCGCATCACCGTGGCGCGCTCGCCGTATACTCGCGCCTGCTCGGAAAAGTCCCACCGATGCCCTACGGCGGCTGAATCGGCTCCCGCCGCCCGCGGTGAGCACGGTCATCATCGGCTGCGAGACTATCGCCCAGCTTGAAGAGAGCGTCCAATCGGCGTACGAGTTTACGCCCCTGAGCGACAGCCAGATGTCGCAACCGGCTGTGCGCGCGCCGAGCCCGCCTCCAGGCCCTCGCTCTTCTTCCGGTTCTACGACCGGCCCTGAGTCACCGGGTCGGCGTGTGAGCGAAGAGCGGCGATCTTGAGGTTCGTAGTCTCCCAGGTCTCCAGACGAGACCTCGAGCACTCGGCTATGATTCCCGAAGGTTGGTAGACGGAATGGTTGATCTGTATTCACCCGCGAAGCGATCTGAGATCATGTCTCGCGTGCGCGGGAAGGGCAACAAGGCGACGGAACTGGCTTTGGTTTCCGTGCTGCGCCATAATCGAATCACCGGCTGGCGCCGCCATACGAGGCTATTTGGTAGTCCAGATTTTGTGTTCCCGAAGGAGCATCTTGCACTTTTCGTGGACGGATGCTTCTGGCACTCTTGCCCAATCCATGCGTCTCAGCCGAGGACCAACGCGGAATTCTGGAGCGAAAAACTCTCAAAGAACAGGCTGCGTGACGGTCTCGTCAATCGCACCCTCAAGAAGAGTGGCTGGCAAGTGATTCGCATTTGGCAACATGAATTGTCAGCAATCAATGAGGGCCGATTGGTGCGGCGACTTCTGAGCGCATTTGACGATTCTCATTCAGCAAACAAGACCTGCTGCACTTCGACAGGCTTATAGCAGCTTGATTTGGGTACACCCACCAGAAAAGAAGACTTGTTCGGGCTTCCATCAAGGTGCTGCCGGATTGCCTCTCCAAAAGCCATCGCGAGTTTCGGGGGCACTGCATTTCCAATTTGCAGGCGAACATCATGTCGTGTTCCAAAGAAGCGTATACGATCTGGGAATGTCTGAAGGCGCGCAGCCTCCCGCGGAGTGATGGCACGATTCCAGCTTGGATGGGTATACCTGCCGCGGGAGAAACTATCGAAACCCGCCGTGATGGTTGGACATTGACCGGACCATTCAAGGCGGCCGTAGACATCTGGCCAGCCCCCGGAAGTCTTCCCATCCCAACGGTTCATGCAGTCCAACCAAAGCCTCTTGGGGATGTCACGCCACCCCCCCCCGGGCGGGACATGCGAGAGCATCTCAAGATTCCTCTTAGTGACTCGACACCGAATGTGATTCGAATATTCGGGATGTTCGGTGAAATCTTCAGGGCAATCCGGTAAATCGCCGATTGCTGAACGCACGGTTTCCCAATTCGTTGGCTTGTGGGTATATGGAGGAAATTGGAATGCCCTCTCTCCTCGCACGCCGATTGCGATAAAGCGCCTCCGAGTCTGGGCAATCCCATAGGAAGCACAGTTCACTTCTCCAGCCGTTATTTGGTAGCCAAGCTGGTGAAGTCGGCTGAATCCCTCGCTTGTGTACCTTCTTCCCCTCAATTTGCCAAGCATCACAACATTCTCAAGGAGAAACGTTCGTGGCAAAATCTCCTCAACAAGCCGGAAATACTCGCTAACAAGATCGTTGCGCTCATCGCTTTCGTAGCCGCGCCTGCGCTGAAGCGAGAACCCTTGGCATGGAGGGCCACCTGCAAACAGATCCAACTCTCCCCTACCCAATCCGATCTGGCGGAGAATTTGATCGCCCGTGAGCGTCCGGGCATCCATCACTTGCGCCTCTGGACCAACGCCCCGACGATATGTACGAATCGCAGCTTCGTTTATATCGAACGCCAATAGGCTGTCAAAACCGACCTCTTTGAGGCCGATTGCCATCCCTCCGGCACCGCAAAAGCTTTCTACCGCAGTCAGTTGTGTGGTCATAAGGGCGCGCGAACGTGACGTAAAGTCTGTAGACCGATAGTCAGCATCCTGAATGTAATGAGCATACCATGCCAAACCTCCTTTCGGCTTTAGGGAGCGCCATCCGGCAAGTGCGGGAAGACAGGAGCTTGTCCCAAGAGCGGCTCGCCGAGCTTGCAGGTCTGCACCGCACATACATCAGCTCGGTGGAACAGGGGCGCCGGAACGTCTCCATTGGAAACATTTTTAAGATCGCCGAAGCTCTCGGCGTTTCGATGACGGAGATTGTTCAGCTCTGCGAGGACAGGCTTGACGGCAACGCTTTTAAGAAAGGTGCGACCAGTGGTAAAAGCTAACCGTAAGAAAACGCTGCCATTATTTGAACGAATAGGAGACGTGCGCGCTCGGACAGCCGCAGAGCTGCCAGAACTTTGCGAACTGGGTGCTGAGTGCATCAAAACCATCAAGAAGGCGAAGGATCTCGAGACTGTTGAGATCAAGTACAAGACCCGCGAGTACATCGTGCTGAGGGCAAGGGTTGGGAAGTCGATAATGACCACTCGGCCTGTGCGTAAGGATCTCTTCATCTGGGATGAGGATCGGAGCAAGGCACTCATTCAGGAAGTTCGCATTGTTCCTTGGGATCCGGCAAAGTCCGATAGTCTCGAACAGCTCATTTACACAATGCAACAAGCAATTGCGATGTATTTGGACCTATTCCACAAGGATGCTGCACCTAGAGTGGTAGGGACTTTTTTTGAAGCGGTGATTGCCTGCTCCTTGAATCTCGTTTCTGGATTAGTTGTGATTTCCGGGACAGTTCGTATTCCTGATTCCAATGAATCAATTCGGACCGATCTCGGACTACAGCGGGAGGCAAAGGTAATCCTGCTCGCAGCAACCAAGACCTCGACAAGAGAAAGACTGAGCCAACCCTTTGTACAGAAGAGGATTTTGGACCAGACACTCACCAACCCACCGAAGTCGATCCTTATCGTGGTTGGCGACCTTCAGAGACTTGGGGCCGACGGAGTGCAGCACACTTTCACCGCAGGCCAATTCTTGCTGTACTGGAAGTACATCGCAAATCTAGACGGCGTCTACTACATCGACGTACCTCCGCAGGCAGAATCTAAAACATTCGGTGGACTCATCAAGCGCTTGCAAGAACTCTTCCGTACGGACCTGGACGCGCTGCTAAACGGTTAGCACGAACCAACTCCGCCGCCCTCCCTGCATCTCTTGCCGAAATTTACCTCACGGCGGCGCACAATCATCCCATGGGATGCCTCCACGCACGCGAACTCGCCGCCTCCTATCTGCCCCTCCTGGCTCCCCAAAAACCGACCCCCTACCCCCCCCTATACCCCATGGGGGTATGTTCTCAGCCTCCCGCAACCATGCCTAATGTTCAGAATCAATGACTTACAGAACGAGCTCACCGTTCCAACCAGGAAAAAGGGCCGTCTTCCCGTCGATTTTCGGTCTAATTCGAGGGTATTTCGCGTCGTTTTGGGCATCTTTGGCGGGTTGCGGAGGTCCGTTCGCGGCGGAACGACGCCATCGGGGAGCACAATCATCGCTCGACGCCAATGAGAAAGGCAACGAGGTTCGGGATCGAGTTATCCCAGCTGGCTGACCTTCACCTGCAACGCGGCGAAGTCCACGGTTCCCAATCCGCGGGCAGCGGCCATCGCCAGGTAGGGCATCTGTGCGGCGTCGAGGTTCCAATACGCCTTGGCCGCGTAGGCGTCAACAGCTACCGGATCGGTCCCGGCGGCCAGCCCATCGGTGAGATCGTATGGTCCATCGTCGAGCACACCGCGCATCACCGCGGCGCGCTGACCATTTACTCGCGACTGCTAGGGAAGGTTCCGCCGATGCCGTACGGCGGCTGAATCGATTCCGGTTGCCTGGGCACTGCGAGTGGTCCACCCTTTGGTGTTGCATTAATGCAATCCGTTGTCGCGCTAGACCTTCGCCGTCAAGCTGGGCCAGTCGGGGCGGCGGCGATCGAGGAAGGCCCGGACGCCCTCCCGGAAGTCCTCGGTGGAGCGCTCCTGCGCGTTGGCTTCGATGGCGTCTTCGAGTTCTTCGTCGAGCCGGCGGCGGGAGTGGGCGGCGAGCAGCCGCTTGACGGCGTGCATGGCGTGGGGACTGTTCAGGAGCAGCGTCTGGGCCAGGGCCTGGGCGGCTTGCATCAGTTCCTCGGCGGCCACGATCTGCGTGACCAGGCCCAACTGAAGAGCCTCCTGTGCCTTCATCAGCCGGCCGGTCAGCAGCAGCTCGCGGGTACGCTTTTCGCCTACCTGGCGCAGCAGGAACGAGGCGGCGATGGCCGGGACAAACCCCACCCGCACCTCGTTATAGCCGAACTTGGCCTCGGGCACGGCGAGGGTGAAGTCGGTCAGGGTGGCCAGGCCCATGCCCCCGGCGATGGCCGGGCCGTTGACGGCGGCGATCACTGGCTTGGGAAACTCATAGAGGGTGCGCAACGCCAGGGCCATGCTCTCGGAGTCGCGGCGATGCTCCTCGGGTGTGCGGGCGTGGATGGTCTCGAGGTGCTCCATATCCAGGCCGGCGCAGAAGGCTGAACCGGCTCCGGTGAGGATCACCACGCCGCAGCCGCAGGTCTCGGCATCGCGCAAAGCGGCGGTTAGCTCTTCGATAAGCAGCGGGCATAGCGCGTTGCGCTTGTCGGGGCGGTTGAGGGTGATGGTCTTTACCCCATTGGCGGATTGGGTGAGAATGTGCTTGAAGCTGGCCATGGAGATATCGTAGCGCGGGAGCGGCAATCCGAATCTTGAGATTAGGTTTTGCGGCATGCTGATTGCGTCCAAGCACGACAGCCCGCATTCCGACCGGGATCGAAAAGAATTTTTCCATCCTGTTAATCAACTTGGTTCGTGATTCTTCGGGGTTTTCCGGGTATGATGGGTAAATCTTCGGTTTGCCCATAAGTTTCCACTTGACAATTATGGTTCGCTTCGACGAGAGTAGCGCATATCGCGGTGCGAAATGGCACCCCGGAGTTCCCGCTCTGGCACTCCGCACACAGCCCATGGCCATCACCCTTGTGAGTGTGGAAGCACGCGAAGTGTTGCGGTGCGATTACTGTAGTCTGGTTCAGTTCAGGACCAGCAACTCCCTTTGCAGAAGATGCCACAGGCCCCTTGAAGTGGAGGAGCTTTTGCCCCAGGCGCCGCTGCGCTTGGCCAGCCAGCCGGCTGCCGCTTCGGCCGAGGCTGGGTTGCAGGTTGCCGGGCAGGTGCGCGAGCTTCGCAAGGCGCGCCACCTGAGCCAGCGCCAAGTGGCCAAGCGCATGCAGGTGCCCCGCACCTATATCTCGAAGATCGAAAACGGCAAGGCGATTCCCACGGTTGGCTCGTTGGAACGGCTGGCAGCGGCTCTCGAGGTGGACGTGAGCCACCTGGTGCGGGACGCTCGCAGCCGCCGCGACGAGGAGGTGGCCGCAATTCTTGGCGACCCGTTCCTGGCCGAGATTGCCGCCTTGCTGCCGACCCTGGACTCGATGCAGCGGATGCTGTTTTCGGGCGCGGTTCGAGATGCTGCTCTGGGCCGGCGGCGCAGCGCGTAGGAACCCGAAGACCGGTGAGATCGGGGAGCGGCCAGCGCTCCCTGGTTGAATCGCGGCCCTGGCCGCGCGCCGGATTGCGGCTGCGGGGCGCTTGTGCTACGGTCGATGATGGATTACTGCGGCTCCGGCTGAGGTAGGATTCTGTCCGGGGCGAGGAGTCCGTCGATCCGGTTCCGGCATACACCCCGGCTCTTCATTTCGATGCCGCTGGGGCGTCGGCCTTCGAGCCGCCCGAACAATGTTGAGGCGAGTCCTTTGTATCCATCAGGCACGCTGCGAATCCATGAGCTGACCTCGGAGGAGCGCGCTGTTTATGCGACGCTGAAGCCCGAGTGTCTGCCGGCGCATGTGGCCATTATCATGGATGGCAACGGCCGTTGGGCCGGCCAGCGCTCGCTCAAGCGGTTCCAGGGCCACCAGCAGGGAGCCAAGAGCGTTCAATTGGTGACTGAAACCGCCTCACGCATTGGATTGCCCTGGCTCACCCTCTACGCATTCTCGTTGGAGAACAGCCTGCGCCGCCCACGCGCCGAAGTCAACTTCCTGATGCGCCTATTGAAGACCTACCTGGAGAGCAACCTTCAGCGCATGATGGACAATAACGTGCGCATGAGGTACATCGGCCGCACCCATGAGCTGCCCGCCGAGGTGCAAGACAAGATGAGCTGGGCCGAAGAAGCCACGGCGCGCAACACCGGCACGACGCTCACCCTGGCTTTGAACTACAGCGGCCGCTCGGAGCTGGTGGATGCGTTCCGCTCGCTGGCAGCCGAGATCGAGCGCAAGCAGATCGACCCCGAGCGCGTCACCGAGGAAGACATTCACCGTCATCTCTACACGGCCCACATGCCCGACCCGGACCTGCTGATTCGAACGTCGGGCGAGATGCGGCTTTCGAACTACCTTTTGTGGCAGGTGGCCTACACCGAGATCTTCGTCACTGAACGGTTGTGGCCGGACTTTCGCGGCATCCATCTTCTGGAAGCCATTGCCGACTTCCAGCGCCGCGAACGGCGCTATGGCGGCTTGAGCACAGGAACCGGCGAAGTGGACGAAGAAGCGGAGCGGATCAAGATTGTGGCGAGTTGATTACCTTCGTTGCACCTGCGCCTTTTTATGCATAGACAATGTTGATGTTGCCCGCACATGCTGACGAAGATCGGAAGTGGAGGCACGGGTCCATTGGAAAGCTTGAAGAGTGCGCCGAGGGCGGAGAACTCCGCGGCCAAGGCGAAGCAGTTGGCGGAGAAGCTGCGCTTCCGGCTAAGGGAAGCAATGGCGCAGCGCGGAGGGTCCGATGCATTCGTGCATTGGTTGAGGTCGGACGGCAAGAGAGGCGCCTGAGCAAGCCGCTCTGTCTGGTTGAATCCCTATGATTCCTTGCCTCTTTCGGAGTCTTGTTCTGTTAGAGGCGGCTCAACGGTGCCCCGGCGGTGTATTCTCACCCTGGGCATGAAACGCATCCTCACCGCTCTCGTACTGATTCCGTCGGTCCTGCTGCTGGTCTTCATGTGGCCGAGTTGGCCATGGCTGTTTACACTGGCCGTTGCCGGGGTGGCGGCGCTGGCCGGCTGGGAGTGCATGGGCCTGGCGGAGCGGGGCGGAGCCAAGCCGCCGCGCGCCGTGGTGCTGGCTGCCATCTTCGTGCTTTTTGCCGGTAACTTTGCATATCCCGACCAGACCGCGCCCATCTTCGGCGGTCTCAGCTTGGCCCTACTGGTCTATTGCACCTTCCGCTCGCCCGTGGAGCGGGTGATGGCGGATGCGTCGGCGTCCATCTTCTGCCTGCTGTATGTGGGACTCACGCTGATTGCGCTTCCTGCGTTGCGAGAGCAGACCAATGGCCCTTCGCTGGTGGCCTTTCTCTTGTGCGTGGTCTGGGCGGGAGATATTCTTGCGCTTTACATAGGCCGCGCTTGGGCCGGCTCAAGCTGGCGCCCACCTTGAGCCCCAACAAGACCTGGGAGGGAACGCTCGGCTCGCTGGCCGGGCAGCCTGCCTGGCCGCCGGCGGCTTGCTGGGCCTGGAACATCTCTTCACCACGGAGTGGGACAAGGTTTGGCTCTCGTACCCCGAGAACCTCTGGTACTGGATGGGGCTGGCGGTGCTGGTGAATGCGGCCGCGCAAGTTGGCGATCTGGCCGAGTCTGCGCTCAAGCGCTCGGTGGGGGTCAAGGATTCCGGCTCCCTGCTGCCCGGCCACGGCGGCGTTCTGGATCGTATCGACGCCCTGCTCTTTGCCGCTCCGGTGCTGTGGTACGCTCTGGTGATTCAACAGCGGTTCTGAGGGTAAGAGGAAGCGGAAGGGAACGAATCTGGCCGGGTGCCCCGCTCTTGCGCTTTTTTTAGCGCAAGGGTGGGAAACCTCAAATCTCAACCGCCGCCTGTTTGTGCCAGCCCTATGCGGCTACATCGAAGCGCTCGATCTTGGGGCGCTTTTTGTGGGATGCTTGCCACATATCGTAGCCCGCTTGCAGATCGTACCAAAAACTGGAGTGGGTTCCGAGCGCGTCCGACAGGCGCAGCGACATATCCGCCGAGATGCCCGCCGCACCGTTGAGAATGCGCGAGAGAGTGGTGCGCGAGACATACAGGCGTTTAGCGGCAGTGGTTACGTCAATATCTCCAAGGTATTCGCGCAATACCCTGCCCGGATGAGGCGGATTGAACATTTGCGTCATGGTTCTATCTCCCGTGGTAGTCCTGATAGTCAACAAGAATTGCGTCTTCTCCCTCGAATGTGAACGTGAGCCGCCAGTTGCCGTTGACCCGAATGGACCAGTGGCCCTCCAGATTCCCTTTCAGCACATGCAAGCGCCATCCCGGCGTGTTCAAATCGGCAGGCGACTTTGCCCCATCCAGGGCGTAAAGCTGAAGGGAGAGCTTGGCGGCATGAGCAGGCTGAATTCCCGCCTTGCTTCCGGTCTTGAAGAATTTCTCAATTCCAGAGTGCCGAAAGCTCTTGACCATGCGTTAAGTGTAGCGCCTCACGCACACCCCGTCAAGTCTGTTGCCCCAGCCAGGAGGCGCTATAGGAAACGTAAACCAGTTCGACGATCTAGACGGCGTGTTTGCCGGGCAGGCGGACCGACCGGCGATAATGAGTGCAACAGGAAAGAAAGAACCACCTTGAAGCGACTCGCCATTCTCGGTTCCACCGGCTCCATCGGGAAGAGCACCCTTTCCATCGTGGAGCAGTTCCCCGACCGCTACCTGGTGGCCGCGCTGGCTGCCGGGCGCAACCTGGATGAGGCCTTCGCGCAGGCGGTTCGCTGGCGGCCGCAGGTAATCTCTCTGGCAACCGAACAGCTTGCGGGGGAGCTGACCGCGCGCCTGCGCCAGGCCGGCGTCACCGGCATCGAGGTCGTTCACGGGACCGAGGGGACGGTAGCCTGCGCGACGCTGCCCGAGGCGGACTTCGTAGTTTCGGCGATTGTGGGCGTGGCGGGTCTGGAGGCTACCCACGCGGCCATCCTGGCCGGCAAGCCGGTTGGGCTGGCCAACAAGGAGTGCATGGTGGCCGCCGGCGAGATTCTCACTCGCGCCGCCCGCGAGCGCAACGTACCCATCCTGCCCATCGACAGCGAGCACAATGCGGTGCATCAGTGCTTGCGCGTCGGCGCTCATTCCGAGGTGAAGACCATCTGGCTTACGGCCTCCGGCGGGCCTTTCCGGCAGCTTCCGCTGGATCAGTTCGCCGCCATCACGCCGGAGCGGGCGCTCAAGCATCCCACCTGGGTGATGGGCCGGCGCATCACCATCGATTCGGCCACCATGTTGAACAAGGGTCTGGAGATCATCGAGGCTTGCCGGCTCTTCGATGTACGTCCCAGCCAGGTGCGGGTCACGGTGCATCCGCAGTCCACGGTTCATTCGCTGGTGGAGTATATTGACGGTTCGATCCTGGCGCAGATTTCGGTTACCGACATGCGGCTGCCCATCCTGTATGCGCTGGCCTGGCCGGAGCGGCCGGCCTCGACGCTCACCTTCGACCTGGCCGCGCTGCGCCACCTGGACTTCGAGCCGCCCGACTTCGAGCGCTTCCCCTGCCTGCGGCTGGCCTTTGAGGCGGCGGAGAAGGGCGGAGCGCACTGCATCGCCCTGAATGCGGCCGACGAGGTAGCCGTTGAGGCCTTCCTCGACCGAAGAATCCCCTTCACCGGAATCCCGCGTACAATTGAAAGGGTGCTCGCATCCACGCCGGAGGCGCATCCCGCCACCATCGCGGAGGTGCTCACCCACGACCGGGAGGCGCGCGAGACGGCTCGTTCGCTGCTGGCATAGGTTCGCTGGCGCCGGGCGCGCTTTTCCCCGAGGATCAATCGTACATCTATGCATGAGTTTCTAATTTCCGTCGTCGCTTTCATCGTGCTGATCGGGGTGATGGTAGTGGTCCATGAGTTTGGCCACTTTGCCGTCGCCAAGCTCTGCGGCGTGCGCGTTGAGGCGTTTTCCTTCGGCTTTGGGCCGCGGCTCTTCGGCTACAAGCACGGCGATACCGACTACAAGGTCTGCCTGCTGCCGCTGGGCGGCTTCGTCAAGATGACCGGCGAAGCACCGGAGCAGAATCTGGAGGCGCCCGCCAGCCACGCCGAGGAGCTGGCGCGCGACCCAGGCAATCTCTTATCCCATCCTCGCTGGCAGCGGATGCTGATCGGCTTTGCGGGGCCGTTCTCCAACTTCATTCTGGCCTTCGTGCTGATGGTCTTCTACTACGGATTCATCAACGAGGTTCCCTCGGTTGAGGTCAAGACCGCGACCGTGGAGTGGGTGACCGCTGGGTCGGCGGCGGCTCAGGCCGGAATTCTGCCGGGCGACGTCGTAGTGCGCTTCGATAACTCGGAGAACCCCGATTGGGAGAAGGTTTACGAACGCGTCAAGTTGAATGCGAATCAGGCAGTCCCCGTCACCGTCAATCGGGACGGCAGGGCGGTGAATCTCTCCCTGCGCGTGCCCGCCGCCGCCAAGTCCGACGACTTCGACCTGGGCGACGCTGGGATTCTACCCGAGTACGTTTCCGCGCCGATCGGCGTCCACCAAGTGATCTCCGGAACCCCGGCGGAGCGCGCCGGCTTCCGTGTCGGGGACGCGATCCAGTCCGTGGACGGCCATGCTTTCCATGCCGTGCAAACGCTGCTGGCCTACATGCAATCCGGCCAGGGCAAGCCCATGACGGTCGTGTTGCTGCGTAACGGCGCTAGCTTGCCTCCCATCGCGGTGATCCCGGCCAAGCTCGATTCAGGCTGGAAGCTGGGCTTCATTGCCGCTGCCATTCCGTTTCGCAGCGAGCCGCTTCCCTTCGGCAAGGCGGTCGCGAAGTCCACCGCATTCTGCTCCGACAATGCGTTTCTGATTGTCGATGTGCTAGGGCGGCTGTTTACGCATAAGGTCTCAGTCAACCAGCTTCAGGGTCCGGTGGGGATTGCCCGCATGGCCGGAGACGCGGCGGAGATGAAGGGCTGGCTACCGAAGTTCGGGCTCGCTGCGCAAATCAGCCTCAACCTGGGCGTGCTCAACCTTCTGCCGTTTCCCATCCTCGACGGCGGGATGATCTTTCTTCTCCTCATCGAGAGCGCGATCCGCCGCGACATCGGCATCGAGGTGAAGGAGCGCATCTACCAGGCGGCTTTTGTGGTGATCGTCGCCTTCTTCGCCTTCATAATCTTCAACGACGTGACCAAGCTGCCCATCTTCACGCACCTGAAGCCGTAGGACAGTTGTCAGTTATCAGTTGTCAGTTATCAGTCGTCCACCGGCTTCGCCGACCCGCGAAGGATAAAAACTTGGTTCGCACAATTCTCAAGATTGCATTTCTTGTTGAAATTGCGTTTTTGTTTCTTTTTGAGATCGGCTATCAGGGACCGGCCTTACCACTGACAACTGAAAACTGATAACTGACAACTGCTGGAGAACGCCAAATGCCGGTGACGACCGAATTGAGGGTGCGCTATGCCGAAACCGATCAGATGGGCATTGTCTATTACGCCAACTATCTAGTTTGGTTTGAGATAGGGCGCGTCGAACTGATGCGCTCGCTGGGCCTTGCCTATAGCCAGTTGGAGAGAGAGCACCAGTGCATCCTGCCGGTGATCGAGGCCAGTTGCCGCTATCGCTCGCCAGCCCGCTACGACGATGAGATTCTGATCGAAACGCGGCCTTCGCTGCTGCGCGAATCGGTAATCAAGTTCGCCTATCGCATCTTGCGAAAGGCTCCCGAGGGACAGGATGCCGCGGTTCTGGCCGAGGGCGAGACGGTGCATGTGGTCTGCGACGACCAGATGAAGCGCAAGCCGCTGCCTGCGAAGTATGCGGCGGCGCTGCGGGCAGCGATGGCGGAAGGTTAAGGGCGCGACGCCCAGGCTACTGTAGCCAGCGGTGTTCCAGATCACTGCCAGACCACAGGAAATGGGGCGACCGTGAATGGGTGCGGTGTGACCAGGCTTCAGCCTGTGTCGCAGACCGCCGCATCAGGGGAGAACCCCTATGAGCGCTACTCCCATCTCCAGTCGCCGCGATTTTGTCAAGGGTGCGCTGATGAGCGCCGCGGCTGTCCGCGCCGGCGCGGGCGTGCTGGCCGCGGCCGAACAAGGCGCGCCGGCTGCGAAATCAAAGGTCGTGATTGCCCGCGATGCCCTGGTGCGCGGCACGGGTTCCGCAGTGGATTCAGGCCGGATGCTGAGTCTGCTGGATCGCGCCATGCAGGGGCTTTCTGACCGCGACCATCCCATTGAAGCATGGAGAAAGCTGGTCCATCCCGGCGAAACAGTGGGGCTCAAGGTGAATACCCTGGGCGGGCGCGGTATCTCAACCAGCGTGCAATTGGTCCTAGCTGTCTGCGAGCGGTTGCAGGAGGCCGGAGCCAAGCCTGCCGACATCGTTATCTGGGATCGCGACAGCGAGGAGTTGGAACGCGCCGGATTCCATCTGGCGATGGATGGAAACCGCGTTCAATGCTACGGTACGGACCGGATTGGCTACGAAGACGATCTAGCGGCGTATGGCAGTGTGGGCAGCCGGCTGTCGAAGATTCTGACCCAGCGCTCGGGGGTTCTTATCAATCTTCCGGTGCTGAAGGACCACGACGGCGCGGGCGTGAC
>CAWCWQ010000045.1:0-4664 GCA_963799145.1 uncultured Acidobacteriaceae bacterium
TTCGGCAAGGGTGCGTGACGCGATTTAGCCGACCTTGTTAAGTTCAGTCAGCCGCCGAGGTCGGCTGATATTGAACGATAAGAGCGCATCCCCCATCCCCGAGCCAATCGTGCAATTGCAACGACGGTTTGATGAGTTTCGCAGCTCGCGGCCGCATCGGACGAAGCTGCCGGAGACGCTGTGGGAGTCTGCGGTGGAACTGGCCCGGCAGCACGGTTTGTATTCGGTTGCTCACCCGCTGCGGTTGGATTATGTGCAGTTGAAGAAACGGCTCGGCGGAGTTTCGGACCTGCGGAAGAAGGCAGCCAAGCCGACCTTCGTTGAACTGATCGCTGCGCATCCGGCGACGATGTCGGAATGCGTGATCGAGTTCGAGTCCTCGATAGGAAGCAAGATGCGGATTCAGTGGAAAGGCTCCTCGACACCTGACTGGGCAAGCCTTCTCCGTGCCTGGCGGGAAGCGGAACGATGATTCATATCACGGCGCAGATGCGCGTGCTGGTGGCGATCGAGCCGGTTGACGGACGAAAAGGAATAGATTCATTGGTTCGCGTCTGCCAGGGTCAGCTCAGTGAAGACCCAATGACCGGTTGTGTTTTTGTGTTCAGGAGCCGGCGAGGAACGTCGATTCGATTGCTTAGCTATGACGGCCAGGGATATTGGCTTGCGCAGAAGCGTCTTTCCAAAGGGCGGTTCACTTGGTGGCCTGAATCGAGCTCGGCGGCGAAGCAGCTGGAGGCTTACGAAGCGCAGTTGCTGATGGTGGCCGGCGATGTGTCGCGCGTCCGCGCCGCGCCGATGTGGCGGCGAGTCAGCGTGCTGAAATAAGAATCAAGAAAATCATCAATACCCCCTTGCGTTCCAAGAAGAACTGATTCATACTGCTGTCCAATGGCAGAGTTCAGATATCGCGGGCGTGAGATCGGAGAGGAAGACATCCTCTCCATACGCACGCTGATCGAGCGGTATCCGAAGGAAAGCCGCCGCAAGCTATCGACGCGAGTATGTGAAGCCTGGCAGTGGCGGCAGGCGAATGGCGCGTTGCGCGACATGGTGTGCCGCGGCATGCTGCTGATGCTGGAGCGGGCCGGCCAGATCACGCTGCCGCCGGTCAGTTACGTGCGGCATAATCCGCTGGCGCACAGAGCCCGGCCGGAGCCGGTGCTGATCGATAAGACTCCCATCGAAGATCCGTTGCGCAAACTGCAACCGCTCGAGTTCGAGCAGGTGCGGCGCACCGCGCAGGAGCCGTTGTTCAACAGCCTGATGGAGGAACATCACTATCTTGGCTACGAACAGCCGGTTGGAGAGCACCTGAAATATCTGGTGTGGGCTGAAGGCCGTCCCATCGCGTGCCTGGCCTGGTCATCGGCTCCGCGCCATCTTGGCAGTCGCGATCGCTACATCGGCTGGGATGCTGCGGCACGGCGCAGCCACATCCGTTTCATCGCTTACAACACGCGCTTCCTGATCCTGCCGTGGGTGCGGGTCGAGCATCTGGCGTCGCATATCCTGGGCCGGATGGCGGCGCGGATCTCCGACGACTGGCAGCAGATGTACGGTCATCCGATTTACTTCCTGGAGACGTTCATCGATCCGGAGCGGTTCCGCGGAACCTGTTACCGTGCGGCCAACTGGGTGCTGATGGGCAGGACGACGGGACGAGGCAAGCAATCCAACAGCTACGTTCCGAACCGGTCGATCAAGGAGGTTCTGGGCTATCCGTTGACGAAGCGTTTTCGTGAACTGCTGGGAGGCATGGCATGAAGAAGGCCCGGCGCCGCATCGACGTGAACCTGGAGGAACTGGACCGGGTGCTGGACGGAGCGCGAGAAGCGCCGTTGAGCGAGGCCGATCACGACAAGCTCAAAGACACACTGCATGCTCTGGCGGCGATGCTGGTGCGGCCGCGCAATACGGAGAAGACCAGCGAGGTGGTGGAGAAGCCGGAAGGCTCAGAAACCGGGGAGCAGCCGGATGACAATACGCCACCGCCGCCTGGGCACGGCCGCAATGGAGCAGAGGCGTTTGGTGGTGCGCGGAAGGTAGATATCAAGCACCAGAAGCTGACCCACGGGGACCGCTGCCCGGAGTGCGGCAAAGGCAATGTGTACGGGCAGAAAGAGCCGAAGGTGCTGGTGCGAATCATCGGTCAGGCGCCGCTGGCGGCTACGGTCTACTCACTCGAACGGTTGCGCTGCGGCGCCTGCGGGCAGGTGTTTACGGCGCAGGAGCCGGAAGGAGTGGGGCCGGATAAGTACGATGAAACGGCGGCGGCGATGATCGCTCAGCTCAAGTACGGCGCCGGGACGCCGTTCTACCGGCTGGAACAACTGGAGAGCCAGTTGGGTATCCCGCTGCCGGCGGCTACGCAGTGGGAGATCGTCGAAGAAGCTGCGCAGCTGATCAAGCCGGCGCGGGATGAGTTGATCCGGCAGGCGGCACAGGGCACGGTGGTCCATAACGACGACACCGGCATGCGCGTGCTGCATGCTGAAGCGCGATCCGTAGGACGAGCGCACGGGTGTGTTCACCAGCGGGATCGTGTCTGTCGGCGAGGGGCACAAGATCGCGCTCTACTTCACTGGAAGCCGGCATGCCGGCGAGAACCTCGCCGAGGTGTTGAAACAGCGGAGCGCGGAGCTGCCGAGCCCGATTCAAATGTGCGATGCGCTGTCGCGCAATGTGCCGAAGCTGCCTGCGGGCGTGGAGATCCTGCTGGCTAACTGCCTTGCGCATGGTCGCAGGCAGTTCGTGGAGGTGTGCGGAGAACTTCCCCAACGAATGCCGCTACGTGCTGGAGATGCTGGGTCAAGTGTATGGCCACGATGCCGAAGCGCGTGAGCGCGGCCTGACGCCGGACGAGCGTCTGCAGCTTCATCAGCAACGCAGCCGACCGGTGATGGACAGACTGCACACATGGCTGGAGGCGCAGTTCGCCGAGCGCAAGACGGAGCCGAACTCCGGCCTGGGCCAGGCGATCTGGGTATCTGCTGCGGCACTGGCAGCCCTTGACGTTGTTCCTCCGCAAAGCCGGGGCTCCGCTTGGATAATAATGTCGCCGAAAGGGCGTTAAAGCGCGCTGTTTTACATCGAAAGAACGCCCTGTTCTATCGCACCCTGAACGGGGCGCAGGTCGGCGATCTGTTCATGAGCCTGATCCACACCTGCCAGTTATGCGGCGTCAACTCTTTCGACTACCTGGTCGAGTTGCAGCGCCATGCCCGGGAACTCGCCGCCCGCCCCGCGGAGTGGATGCCATGGAACTATCGCGAGACTCTGCGCGCACTGCTCCCGAATCCGTGCAGAGTTATGATGAATCCCTACATGGCCGAAAAGGATACTCTTCGGCCATGCGCAGGGAGCATCGTGAAGTGCCCGTAAAACAAGGGTCCGGCATCAGGAAATCCGGGAAGGTTTTTGGCCAGGGGCAAAAAGCCGCCAAAACGGTCCGCGCCGGCCTGTATGCCCGAGTCTCCACTCTGGATCAACAGACGCTCCCCATGCAGAGTCGCGCCATGCGTGAGTATGCCGTCCGGCGTGGCTGGACCATCGCCATGCAGGTGAAGGAAGTCGGCTCCGGAGCAACGCAACGGCAGATCCGCGAGAAACTGTTGGATGCTGCCCGGCGTCGCGAAATCGATGTGGTGCTGGTGTGGCGGCTGGATCGCTGGGGAAGATCGGTAACCGATCTGCTCGCCACACTTCAGGAACTGGAGCATCTGGGCGTCGGCTTCGTCTCGCTGACCGAGGCGCTGGACCTGACCACACCGGCGGGCCGTGCAATGGCCGCGCTGCTGGCCGTGTTCGCCGCCTTCGAGCGCGAGGTCCTCGGAGAACGCGTAAGGGCTGGACTCGCTCATGCCCGGCAGAACGGCAAGCGTCTTGGCCGGCCTGCAACTGCAACCATGCACGCCGATAGAGGTCCGCAAATTACGCCGGTCCGGACTGAGCAAATCCGAGATCGCGCGCCGCCTCAATATCGGTCGCACTTCGGTGCGCCGTATCCTGGATGAAAGGACTTGATGATGAGTTGCTCGACTACGGAACTCAAATGACAAAACGACATCCACGATCGCAGCCCACATGGACAGATGTTAAGGCGAAACTCGCAGGCCTTGACCGGACAAACTTAATGGGCCTGGTTCAGGATCTTTATGCTGCCCACAAGGATAATCAGACCTTCCTTCACACCCGCTTCGGCTTGGGCGAAGATGTTCTGAAGCCCTACAAGGAAACCTTGGACCGCTGGCTCTGGCCGGATGTGTTGCGCAACCAGGATATCTCTGTCGCAAAGGCCAAACAGGCCATTTCCAGTTACCGAAAGGCGGTTGGCGAACCTGCCGGACTCGCAGAGCTGATGGTGTCCTATTGCGAAAGTGCGGCTGGCTTCTCCGACAATATCGGGTATCAGGATGAAGGCTACTTCGATGCTCTTGTCCATATGTTCGAACAGGCTCTCAAGGTCACTTGTCAGCTACCTGCAGGCGACCGCGATGCCTTGATCGCCCGGCTGGACCGCGTGCGCACCATCAGCCACAATTTTGGATATGGCGTAGGCGACGACATGGACGACCTGCTTGCAAAATATGACCGCACCTAACTGATCCTCGCGGCCGGTTCACGCCTGCACAGACATGCTACGCAGCCTTGCCGAAAACTCA
>CAWCWQ010000046.1:0-11416 GCA_963799145.1 uncultured Acidobacteriaceae bacterium
ACCGCTTGCCGCTGGAGTCCTCGCTGGGAACCGCGCCGCTGTAACCCATCAGTTGCCGCGCGCTCTCAAAACGTGTGATATTTCCTAACTCGGCCGCAATCGTCACCGCCGAGATTTGCGCCACGCCGCGCAATGCCTGTAAGTCCTTGACCACCTCCTGTATCTCGGGCGAAGCCAGCTTGACCGCCTCCGCAATGGCCTGCTCCAGCCGCTTGACCCGTTCGGCCATGTGCTCGACTTCGTGCAGATAATCCAGCCGCGTCGATTCCTGAGCCACCTGCGTAAAGCGCAACTGCCGCACCCAAGCCATGTAGAGTTGCGTCCATGCCTTTACTCCCAAAGCCGGACGCTGTCCCGAGCGCAACAGAAACTTGCTCAACCGGTGACGCGCCCGCAACTGGTCCTGCTTGGCTGCCTCGCGCGCCCGCACCAGGTCCCGCAGCGCCTCGGAGCCTTCGTCCGGAACCCACACCGCCGTCAGATCGCCGGACCGGTAACTGCGCGCCAGACGCTCGGCATCCCGCCGATCCGTCTTCACCCGGTCGCCGGCCTTCATCGGCACGAGCGTTGGCGCGATCACTTCGCACGCAACGCCCAACTCGGCCAACTGCCAATAGAGAACGTAGCCCGTAGGACCGGCCTCGTAACAGGCCTTCAACTGATCCACAGACCCGAGCTTCTTGACCAACTTGCGTATCGACTCGGCGCGGTTGGCAATCGTTCCCAGGCTGCGCACCTCGCCGGTTGGTTCCGCAACCGCGACGGCAATCGTCTCGGCATGGACATCCAAGCCCAAAAATCGTACCTTTTCCTTCATGACCGGTTCCTCTCCGCTTGTGGCTCTGAACTGTGATCCTGCTTGGCTCACAGCTTAACCCACGGTCAGCGCAGTGGACCGGTCACTCCATTCTGACTAGAACTCCATCGAGCCCGCGAGTACTCCGCTCTTCTTTGCGACCGCTGTCTGGCCATCGCTTTCGCTCACCCGCGCGCGCAACGTCACAATCGCGTAGCACCCAAGAATCGCCAGCAAAGGATCGAGAGCGCGCATATCGTACGGCTCAGGATGGGTGAAGTAGTACATCGCGGGCAGGAGAAGCAGGACGCCGGCGTAACGAATGACTTCGAAGGGCTTCTCCCGCCAGGCCAGGAATAGCCCGAGAACTCCGAAAAGCGTCAGGCAACTGGCGAAGGGCGCATTCTCAGGGTCTGTCGGCTCAAGGGCCAGATAGCGCGGATCGAAGCTCCAATAGCCCGTCCAGAGATAGACGGCGCGGCGCATGCACATCCATGCGTACCAGCCGGGGTGGTCACGGATATAGGCCGTGGCCTGCGGCGCTTTGTGGTCCATGTAGGCCAGTTCGCCGGCGTTGTAAGCGGCCAGTTCCTGAGCGTCATGGAGGGGGTGCAAGTCGTCGCTGGTCCAGCGGAGGTCACTGCCGTTGTTGCCCATCCACAGTTCCAGGCCCATGCTGTCGCGCATGGGAATGAAGCGGTGGAAGACCACGGCGTCGCGAATCAACCAAGGCGAGAGAACGGCTGCTAGCGCCAGCGAGGCAACCGCCCCCGGCAGCAGCCAGCGCCGGCCCGCGCGAGCCAGCCTGAAGGCCGCCAGCGCCAGAAGGAAGGGAATCACCAGAAGAATCGACGGCTCGGTAAGGCCTGCGAACCCGGCCAGCAGGCCAAAGCCAGCCCATAGCCCAAGCCGCGGAGAGCGCTCCAGATCCTGGGCCATATAGAGCAGCCAGCACAGGCACAGCAGCAGCAGGTGGGTAGACCAGGCCCAGGCCGCGGAGAAGTAGATCCCGTAAGGAGAAAGAGCCCATCCCCAAGCCGCCCACCACGCCGCGCGCTCGCCAAAGCTGCGCCGGGCCAGCAGGAAGACCGGGATGCAGGCCAGCGAATTGATCAGGCAGTCGAACGCATGGACGGCAAGGATCGACTGGGCGGTGTGGACGCCGAAGAGAAGGAAAAACCCGGCCACAATGAGCGGATAGACCGGCGGCATGATCGCCGAAGGCTGAGTCGAGGCAAAGGCGCTGCCGAAGCCGTGGCCGGCGACCAGCGCCCGCGCTACGTTTCCTTGCTCCCAGGCGTGGATGTGTTCGGCATCCATCAGATTCTCGAAGAGGAAGCTGTTGAACGGAATCACGGCAAGGCGGAGCGCCAGCGCCACCAGAGCGACGATGGGCAGCCGCCGGCGAGCCGTGACGGCAACTTCCTCTTGAATGTTTGGTCCCGTGAGAATCGCCATGGATTCGGCCGCATGGAAATAGACGAAAAACAGCGCCTATCCGGGGACATGCGACGCAGGATTTCTTTTGCGGGGCAGACAGCCTGCCAGTTGGGCGAGACGCCCGGAGTATTTTCAGGAGAATGGACTGCGGTGGGCGCCCCACCCTCGCCACTCATCGCCGCGGTTTACCGCGCCGGACGGCCAGGGTGGGATCGCACATCCAAAGCACTACACAAACGGCGAAGATAGGCTCCAACTTCGGTCCCGAAGTTACTTCGCTGCCTCTATAGCCTCGATATGGACGCTCTTCTTGGCATCGTCGGCGGTAGCGGTCACCGTCACATGGTCGCCATAGAAGCCCTTCACCGCCTCCGGGTTGTCGATCGTCCAGACGGCCTTCTTGCCTTCGTCCACAAACACCGGGGTCATGCCGCCCTCGATGCACTTCTTCACGCACGCCGCGCCCGATCCAGCGTGCTTGGCGCCGCACATCGAGTCGGAGATCCATCCGTCGATCTTGGTTGAGCCGGCCGCACTGGCCGCAATCGCGGTCAGTGCAAAAACTGCTACCAGAAGAGAAACAGCACGCTTCATTTGAACCTCCAGGGGGAACTAAGAACTCTCTTTCTGTTTCCATCATGCCCCCTCTGGTCGCGATTCGGCAAGTGGACTGTGGCACGTTTACAGAATTCCCAGCACCCTCAGCCGCAGCAGTCCTCCGGCCAGCACGCCCAGCGGCATCATGGCGACCAGCGCCAGTTGGTACAAGGTCGGGTACTGGCCCTTGGATAGCATGGCGGCCGCCGCTCCTAGCAGAAGTACCACTATCCCAAGCGCGAGGACGTGTTCCAGCGGGTGGGCAGACGCAATCCAGGCCGTAATGTAGCCTCCGCCCGCGGAAGCAAGATAGGAGTAACTCAGCGTGACGAAGATGTAGCCCTTGCGCGGCGCGCCGACGGTCCAACTGGGCGTGAGGCGCGCCAGCAGCATCGTAAACGACATGATGAGCGCGGCGACGGTGGCAAAGCCGGCCAGCAATGCGAGAAATGCGCGCAGAATCACCACGGTTTCTTCTCCTCCGCCAGCCTCGTTCCCACTTCGCCCTTCTCGATCCGATCAAGAAACGCCCGCGCCAGCTTCGGCTCACCGGGGTCGCTTTCTCCATGAATTGTACAGAGGTCCAGAAACTCTTCGCAAAGGCGGTCATGACGTTCCTGCTGGTTGAAGACCGCCTGCAACGCCAGAGCCAGTTTGCGCAGGCGCTCTGCCTCGGGCCACGCCTTACCGCCCGCCTCGCTGCCCCGGTCATCGGAGGCGGAAAACAGCCCCCGGCGGCCTCGCGCGCACTCTTCCAGGCAAGCCAGAAGCTGCCCCCGAAAGGCTTGCGAGAGCATCTCCAACTGATCGGGTTCCATCTCGTCGCGCAGGTCCATTTCTTCCCTACTTTCCCTGCATCGCCGCTTCCACATCCCCGGCCGTATGCGGCAGCGCGGCAACCAGGTCGATCAGCTTGCCGTCCGCCCCAACCAGAAAGACGCACTCGATGCGCACGCCCAGCTTCTCCTCGGGAATGTAGACGCCCGGCTCGATCGTAAAGACCGACCCCGGCTTAAGCAAAGCGGGATAATCCGAAGGATCGTGAACGTCGATGCCCACCAGGTGCCCGAGGCCGTGCAGCCAGTACTGACCCAGCGGCTGGCCGTGCAGGTCTCTGCCGTGCGTGTCGATGTAGTTGTAGGCCGCATTGTCCAGGGAATCGGGGTCGCGGCGGTCGCGGTCGTTGATCTTGGATTTGCCGGCCACAAACGCGTCAATGGCCGCCTGCTGCGCTCCCAGCACGACGTTGTAGATCTCCCGCTGACGCGCGGTGAAGTGGCCGTTCGCAGGCACCGTCCGCGTAATGTCGGAGGCGTACATCGAGTACTCGCAGGCCGCATCCACCAGCAGAACATCTCCATCCTCCAGCGTCCGCGAGTTATCGGAGTAGTGCAGGATGGTCGAGTTGATCCCCGAGCCCACGATGGGCGCATAGCTGGCCCGCTCGCAGCCCTTCTCCATCCACGCGGCGGTCATCTTGCCGGCCAGCGCCCGCTCGGTGACGCCCGGCTTCACGGCCCGCATCATCGCCAGTTGCCCGGCGATCGAGGCATCCGAGGCCTTCGTCAGCAGCGCAATCTCCCCCGCATCCTTCACCGCGCGCAATTGGCCGGTCAGCTCTGTCGCGTCGTGCGCCGAATCGCTGGCCGCCACCCCCAGCGTTACCGCGGTAAATCCCAGCAGGGCCTTGGCCTGCGGAGCCTCCGGCTGCGTCCACACGTTGTGAATCAGCCGCCGGTCGGCGTCGATCAGCCGGTTCAGCACCGCCGGCAGCGCGGTCATCGCCTCTACCGCGTCCACTCCCGCAGCCCCGGCCACGCCCGGCGAAGCCGCGTCCAGCTTTGCGCCGGTGTACTTCTCCATGCGCAGGTCGCGTGTGGGCAGGAAGAGTATCTCCTTGTAGGTACGCGGAGCCGGAGCTTGCGTTGCCTCGCCCACAATCAGCAGCGCCGCCCCCGGTTCATTCCAGCCGGTAAGGTAGTAGAAGTCCGCGTCCTGGCGATAGGGCATGAAGTCCAGTTGCGGCTCCTCGGCGGCGAAGAGCACAGCCACTCCGCCGCGCAGCCTTGCGGCCAGCGCCACACGCCGCGCGTGGTACACCGAAGCCGGCTGCCTCTCAAGCGAATGAGCGAAAGGGACGGCGGGCGCAAGGAACGCGAAGACCACCAAGGCGAAAATAGCGAAGCGATGCGCGCGAGACATGGAACCAGCCTGATACCCGGTGCGGCGTCTGTCAAGCTGGCAAGCGAACGCCGCGCCCCCTACTCTGCCGCCGCCTTCACCATGGCCGCGATGCTCCGCTCCACATCGTCTTTGGTCGTAGCCCACGACGAGACGCTGATCCGCATGGCCGTCTGCCCCTGCCATACAGTCGACCCGCACCAGCAGGTTCCCTCCGCCTGTAGCCGGGCAATCGTCCGCAGCGTCCGGCTCGGCGAGCCAAACGACACCAGAACCTGGTTGATGACCACCTCGTTGAGCACCTGGAAGCCGGCCGCCCTCAGCCCGGCAGCGAACCGCCGCGCGTGGCTTGAGGTCCGCTCCACGATCTCCGCCATGCCCGAACGCCCCAGCGACCGCAAGCCGGCCCACAGTTCCACGCCGCGCGCCCGCCGCGAAAGCTCCGGATTGTAGTCGGAGGGCTCGCGATGCTCTCCCAAAGAAAGATACGAGGCCTGAATCGACATGGCCGCCCGCAGTTGCTCAGGCTCCCGCACAAGCGCAATGCCGCAGTCGTAGCCGATATTGGGCCACTTGTGGCCGTCGGTAGCCCAGGAGTCGGCCTGCTCGAAGCCCTTGGTAAACCTGTGGTATTCCGGAGAAGCCGCGGCCCACAGCCCGAAGGCCCCATCCACGTGAATCCAGGCCCCGGCCGCCCGCGCAATGGGGCAAATCGCTGCCGCCGCATCGAAGGCGCCCGTATTGACGTTGCCCGCCTGCAAACAGAGAATCGTCCGTGCGTCCAGAGCAGGCAGCGCATCGGCCCTCATCCGTCCCTGCCCGTCCACCGGCACGCGCACCACCCGCTTGCGGCCCAGTCCCAGCAGCCCCAGCGCCTTGGTCACGGAAGCGTGAGCCTCCTCGCCCACCACCACGGTGATCGGCGGAGCGCCAAAAAGGCCGTCCGCTTCCACATCCCAGCCGGCGCGGGCGAGCAAGGCATGGCGCGCCGCTGCCAGGGCGGTAAAGTTGGCCATCGTGGCCCCGGTCACCACCGCGCCGCCTGTACCTTCCGGCAGCCCCAGCAGTTGACGCACCCATTCGAGGGCAACCTCTTCGAGAACGATAGCCACCGGCGACTGCACAAAGAAGGCCGCATTCTGGTCCCACGCGCTCACCAGCCACGAGGCCGCCAGCGCCGTGGGCAAACAGCCCCCATTCACAAATCCGAAGAAGCGACCATTGTTCTTGGCCACCGTGGCGGGAGAGCCATAGGCATCAAGCAGATGCAGAACCGCCTCGGAATTGGTCGGCCCAGGGGGCAGCGGCCCGCGCAATGCGTTCAACGCCGCAACCGCCTCCGGCCGCGGCGCAACCTCGCGCGCATCCACGCCTTCCAGATAATCCATGGCGGCGCGCGCGGCGCGCTTCAGCAGCGCGGTCCGCGCCTCGCTAACGGAGGCGGCGGGCGATGACGAATGCGGCGAATGGGGAGGATGAGCAGCAGCCATGGACAATGCTCAGTCTAGCACCGGGGTCTCGGCGTCACCGCGCGGCGTCAGCGGTTGAAGGCCGCGCGAATCTCGCCGATTTGTCCGACCGCCCGCCCTGATCGTGCAATCAATCCCAGGTCAGACGTGGCGCAATGGGTTCCTCGCCAAGAAGCTCGCAATCACTGCCACTGAATTTCCGAAACTTTCCCGTCGACGAAGACAACCTTGAGATTTGGGTAGAAGTAGACGAACTTGGCCACGGGAACTGTGGTACTAGAGTATTTGTGGATGATAGCGCCTACGTCGAGGATTTTCTCGGGCGGACCCAGGATAGTCTGTACCTGTGCGACTGCTTGTCCCTTGGTAACCTCTTTCGCACGCGCGGGGGTCGGCACATTATATGGGCTCGTGGGCTGGGAAGACACATCGAAAGTGTCGTCCGGTGGGTTATGGTTTACTGCGTTTCTTTGCCGTCCCTCGTTAATCTTGGCAACAGCTCCCATGATGGAGCGAAATAGAAATGGAGCGGTTGCCTCGTCTATTTGGTAATACCCCGGTAGCGCTGTTTTATAGATTTTGCTAGGATCATCAACAAAAATGGACATAAACTCGTCTCGGTTACTGCCCCCATAAGTTCCAAAAATTAGGGTAGAATTCATTTGGTTGAGCGCGTCAATATACTCCTCCTCAGCTGGAATTGACCGTGCGATCGCCTTGTCAAACGCGCCTAGACATACGCAGCGAGGAGAAGCTAGATACAGAGCCGAGCTAACAATCAGAAGCTGTAATGGCATGTCTGCGCCAGGGGGAAGAAGTACGTTTCCAGGCCCGTGCTTGGTAAATACGACGTCAACCGCGATGTACTGCAAATAACTGAGATTCCCGGCAGCGCCTATAATAGCACAGTCTTGAAGCGTCCGGCCGCCAGAAGCCGAGGAAGTCATGGCGGACAGAAAATCTGCGGGTCGATGGTCGCGGATAGTTGTAATTGCTGCCTGGCGCGTAGTTTCGTCGCGAAATGCGAAGTACAGAGGTCCGGCGAACTCTCCAGAATATGGCCCAGGATAACTCGCGCATGCATTTATCGACGTCTGATCCGCGTACACATCAATCTTGCCGTTGGAAAACACCTGTATCAAGTCATCTGGCTCAGTATTACTATACTGATTTATTACTTTCGCCGGTACTTTATCAATCATGGTCGAGAAACAATTGGCTTCGATAGCCTTCGAGTTGGATGTCTGCCTGCGCCGTTGTGGGGTTTGGCCGAATGCCGTTGATGCAATAAACAGCATAAGACAGACAACTAATGCCTTCATTTCGCCCCTTTCGCGCCTTGCCATACTCGCCGACTGGCATCATAAAGCAGTCTACCCTGAAAAGCCATCTTAATTACTTCTCTCCAGCGTCGGGATTGTCATCCACAGATTTTATTCTCCTATTGGGACTGTTCATCCGAACAGATCAGTAACCCCATCTGGCTCTGGCGAAAGTGATAGAGAATGGAAGTGGCAGTGAACTCTTCTAAGTCGCTGACATGGGGATGCCTGAAAGTCAACGCGTAACCTCGGCTCAGGCATTCATCGACCAACTGATCGAGGCTTTTCCTTGTCCCCGGCGGTTGAAGGCAGAGAAGAATAATTTCCCTCTGTCCCCTTTTTCTGGACGGAAGTGACGAACGAGTGAGAAAAAAGACTTTCATACCTGTTCTCCTGTTTGGTCGAGTGGTCCACATTTCAATCTACCACCAGGATCAAGACTTAGAGCACCAGCCGATTGCGCCAGCCGCCTCCCTGGCGCCGTCGAGCCTCTCAGGCCTCAACTGCGAAAACGACGCAGCGCCTCCTCGAGTCCACTCTCGTAGGCGTCGATCAGCCGGTCCCAGGATGCGCTCGCCTCCTCGTCAATCTGCCTTCGCAGCGGATCGGCGTCAAACCACTCGATCGTCCTGCGAATGCCCTGGGCATACGGAACCCGGGCGCAGTAGCCGGGGACAAAGCGCTTGATCTTTGTGTTGTCGAAGACCACGCTGGAGGCTTTATCCCCGATCAGGCTGCCAATCTCCTCCGGCAGGCACGCGCCCACGAAATCCGAGGCAATGTGGACGATCCGCGCCTCAACCCCCGCCGCCTGCGCCGTAATCTCGTAAAACTGGTTCCATGTCATCACCTCGTCGGTGGTGATGTGGAAGGCGTGCCCGATCGCCTGCCGGTTTCCCAGCAGCCCCACAAGTCCCTGCGCAAAATCGTTGTTGTGCGTAATCACCCAAAGCGACGAGCCGTCGCCCGGCACGATCACCTTCTTGCCCCGCCGCATCCGGTCAATCGCCGTGTAGGATTGCTGCCAACTGTTCACAGCCAGCGGAATCTGCGTGTCGCCATAGGTCAGCGAGGGGCGAACGATGGTCACTGGAAACCCCTCTTCGCGATAGGCCTTCATCAGGCGCTCCTCGCAGGCGATCTTGTCGCGCGAGTACTGCCAAAAGGGATTGGCCAAAGGCGTCGATTCCGTTATCAGGTAATGCCCCACCGGCCTTTGGTAGGCGCTGGCCGAACTGATGAAGACGAACTGCTCCGTCCGTCCGCGAAAAAGGCGAAGATCCCGTTCCACATCGGCGGGCGTAAAGCCGATCCAGTCCACGACTGCGTCGAAGCGCTGATTGCCAAGCGCTTTCTCGACCGCTGCCTCATCGGCGGCATCCGCATGGATGGTGCGCAGGAGTTCCGCGGGACCGGCCGGCCGCACTCCCCGCCTCAGCAGCGTCAGGTCTATCCCACGCTCGGTCGCCAATCTCGAAGAAGCCGCGCTGATATTCCCGGTGCCTCCAACGAAAAGAACCTTCATTCCGCCTCCCGCGCGCCCGTGCCCGAATTGCGCTCACACCCCGAGATCATAATCGAATGAATTCCCGCTTCCGAAGATTGGACAAAGAGCCACCACCCAGCCCTAGCCTACATCATTCATGAACGCGTCGGAGGAGAGGCATTTTGACGGAACGGTGGCGTGCGTTTTGCTTTTTCAGGGAAGAAGTTGATTCGGCCTGTTCCGAGCGATAGCCGATTCATCCCTTCAGTCGTTTTCAGGCATAGGTCGGCGCATTTCACGCATGGTTATCCCCGACAGGCTTTGCGTCTGTTCTTGATCGATTGAGTTATCGGCCTTCGCGGAGTCGTTATCCGGCGGTCGCGCCCAGCGCGGCGGCGATCTTCTGAAAATCATTTCGCCATGGAAACGTTTCTGGCAGGCGCGCAACGATGCGCCGCGCCGAGGCCACCACGCGAGCGCCGAGTTTCAACAGTCGCTCACGCAGCGTCCAGACTTGCGCCCGGGCCAGCGTTGTCAGTTCCGCATTCAAGCGAATCTCCTGCATCGACACATAGGCCGCAGCCGCCATCGGCGCGCGCAGTTGGTTGGCCCAGAAGTTTGTACAACTGGTGCGATCCACATCGAGAGCCTTGAGTTCCTTGATCCGGTTCTCGACGCCGCCACGCTGGCAATAGACCTTTTCGTAGAGCCACTGCGGGCTTTGCTGCATATTGGTAACGACGAAACGCGGGTTATCGCGCGGCTGCTTGCCGCCGGCTTTGACCACCTCGGCCTTGAAGATCACACGCCGTTCCTGCTTCCAACTCTTGGCTGCGTAACGCGTGTCGCCGTAAACATGCTCGGTCTCATCGGTCAGTTCGGCGCGCATCCAGACACGCGCTCAGGCTCTCGATCAGACCATCGCCAAAGCGCCGATTGGCGGCTGAGAGCAGGATCGATCCACCATCGCTGCTGCCATGCGCCTGATCAAATGCCAACAAAACCGGACGCTTTTCAAGCTCAGTAAACAATACACTCGGTGTCGGAGTAAAATCAGTCAAGCGAAAGTCCTTTTGTGCTGTAAATGCTGTCTAGTCAACATGTTTGTAGCACATCAGGCTTTCGCTGTATATGACTTCACGCATAATTCAGGCTAGGACGGCATCTCTTTCATCTCACTGGCTGCTCCCCGCGCGCCAAGTTAAGTCTTCTTCTCGGCATCGGCATTACAGCCTTCCAATACCCGTGGGAATTCCTCGCAAGACTGGCGATTCCAAGGCTCGTGGATTCGGCTCTGTCCTCTTACTTGATCATTTCGATCATCCTTTGCACTGTTATTCTCCTTCGCGATAACCTCCGCGAGCAGAAACTGTGCAAAGCACCCAAAGTTCCGTCAGTTTAATCGTCTGCATGACGAGCAAATCTAGACAGACCGCAGAAGTCATTCGACAGCGGTTCGCGCTAGAATTCGGCATTCCGCCCGATTTACCGGCAAATCGGAGATTACCGCTCCACCAGGTCAGGCCCGAGGGCGGTGTTGCGTAGTGAGAACTCGGACCAGAACTGAAAGGTTCTAGAATCGTCCCCCAGCGCCGACCCCTAATCCCTGATTCGCAGCCGATCGAGCGCCGGAAACAGCGCGAAAGCGATCAGCGCGTTACCGACCGCCTTGAAGAGTTCGGTGAACCAGGGCAACTCCAGTTCGAGGCCCAGGAGGACGTGGTACACAAACAAATACACAGCGCCGGAGAACAGTGAGAGCAGAAAGCAGAGCAACATGCGGATGCTGAATTGCTCCACGTTGATGCGAACGCCAAACGACGCGGCAAGAAAGCCGACCATGGTGTTGGCTATGCCGTTGACGCCGATGGCATGGTGGGTGAGCGCGTCCTCGAAGAGGCCCATCGCCGCGCCCATCAGAGTGCCCTGGATGGGGCTGCGCCGGCCCAAGACAAAGTAGACGGTGACCACCAGCGGGAAGTCGAACCAGGCG
Source organism: uncultured Acidobacteriaceae bacterium (assembly GCA_963799145.1). GTDB lineage: Bacteria > Acidobacteriota > Terriglobia > Terriglobales > Acidobacteriaceae > Telmatobacter. The sequence continues at coordinate 11,285 of CAWCWQ010000046.1, forward strand.
TACGGAGCGAGAAGCCGGGGCAGCCAGGCTTGCAGCACCAGGGCAGTGAGGGGCGCCAGGGCGTAGACCAGCTTGGGATAGCGGCGAATCTCCAAATCGCGGCGCAGGTCCGCGGCAAAGACAGGCATGGCT
>CAWCWQ010000047.1:0-55710 GCA_963799145.1 uncultured Acidobacteriaceae bacterium
GCCGGAGTTCCAACCTTGAAGCAACTGCATCGTTGCCGAGATCGACATCAGAAATAGCGCGGCGAGAATCGATGATAGTGAATCTCTCCACCTGCCACGTCGAGCGTCGCTTTCAGCACGAAATACGCTGCAATCACTGGAACCAGCCTGCGACAACAATCTGGTTCACGAAGTTCTTGAAGACCGTTTCCATACTGGCGAGCCAGCTTGTTCCAACCGATCCGCTCGCCGACGGAACCTGAATGCCCTGCGCTGCAATCCATGAGAGAAGCTGTGGGATTGTAAGAAGAACAACCGTCCACAGAATCCATTTGCCCGCCCGGCCGTTGATGTGGAAATTGATTCCACCCTCCTGCCGAAGGCTGACACCCGCGGCGGCCAAAGTGCAGAACGCCGCGGGAACCGCCAGATCGAACAGCAGTTGCAACAGGTCGAGAAGGAATTGCGGCACAGGCATCCGGCGCTCCTTACTGAATGCCTTGCGCTTGCGTGATGAATCCCTCGGCCATGCGCCCGAGCCCGGAGATCACCATCAGAGCAACGCCGGTGACTCCCCAGCCCATGTAGCCGCGACCGCTCTTGAAGTGCCAACCGGCAACGCCAAGGCAGGCAACGGCGATAACCGGCGCGATGACGTTGCAGCCCCAGTTGACGATATTGAGGACGGTGCCCTCGACCGTGGTCGCCTGCTGGCCCTGCACGGCCTGGCCGAACTGCGGGCTTGTTCCGAGGTTCTGAGCCCTGGCCGCGAAAGGCGCCATGAGATTGCCCAGGAGCATGAAGCTCAGAGCAATCTTCACCGCGATATGCAGCCAGTTGATCTCCGCCGGACGGTGGAGAACGAGTGTTGTGGATGTAGCGGTCGCAGGTCCGCGCCGCCAGAAGGCCAATGCGGTTCTCATACGTTTTCTCTCCTGGACGCGGTTGCTCTCGGCATCCGTGTCGAACGAGAGAATGAGTGCGAATCGAAATTCCGTCAAATTGCCGCGTGAATCCCCGTCACCGATCGCATCAATATCTAGGTGCGTAGGAAGAGTGGTGAGAAGTGATAAGAAACGCGTGTTTTCTGTAGCTCCCGACTCGCCAAAGGGCTAGAATCCTTGATGGAAGGGATTCTGGATCTGTCGCGGCCGATGATCAGCGCGGCCGATAGGAAAACGATGGCGGCCACTGGACAAGAGATGGCATATCGGTGCGAGCAGTGCGGTAGCCCCGAGATCGTCGCTCTGTCTCTGCTATCACGAGCAGGGAACCCGCAGTTTCTCCGGACGCTTCACCTCTGGCGTCAGCCAGTCCTATTCCGCGCGAGCCGCTGCGCCTCCTCAGCCGAAGCGATATTTCCGCCCCTTTATTTTGTGGGGACCAGTTGTTGTATTCTTCGCCATGTGGACGTATGTTGGATTCAGTGCGCTATTCATTCACCCCAAGGCTTTGGTTCTTAAAGAGTTTTTAGCAGTGGTCTTTTTTCTTTTATTCCTTGCTGCTTTTGCAATGTTGCTAGTGAACCTTGGTCGCGTCACCCGCTACAATCGCGAGGTCTACCCCAACTACATTCGGACTGGGCACACACCTTCATGTGCCGCCGCTGCGGAAAGTATTCCCTGATTCGTCCGTAGCTGCTGGAGCAAGATCGCTCTGCGAATTTGCCTCAAACGCACAATGAGGCAATGGGATCGATAATGCCTCAAGTGCGTGTTGAGGAATTTGACGCAATATGACTCAAACGCACATTGAGGCATCCGGATCGATCAATTCCTCAAATGCGCGATGAGGAATTGAAGGCATTTTGCCTCAAACGCACAATGAGGCATCGGGATCGATAATTCCTCAAATGCGCGACGAGGAATTTGAAGCGATTTGCCTCAAACGCACAATGAGGCAACGGGAACGATCTTTCCTCAACTCGGCAACGCACAACGAAACAATCCTCGGCTCTTCATCGTTATCTTTCGGCCATAAAAATGCCCTGGCCGAAGCCAGGGCTCGTAGCGACTACCGGGATCTTATTGGACGGCCGATGCGACCTTGTGAAGCTCTGCGGTGTTCTCGGTGTGCTTGGTAAAGACGATGTAGATCTTCGTATCGGCGGGCACGGACACGACAACGCGGCTATTGGCGTTCAGGCTCATCATCTCCGTGTCGCCCGCTGTGCCGATATTCTCGGCCAGCCTCTCCCGCAGCATGTCGCTTTCGGAAAACGCGGCGCTTGAATTGTTGCCGGCCACCTCGGCAAGCACAGAACCGATGCCCGATGCCGCGCGAACCAGGAAGTTCTTGCCGGTGTTTTTCCCGTAGACATTGCCTTTGATCGGCCCGAGATCGAGCCCTGTGCCCACGGCTTCGATCTTCTCCCTGGCGCCGTCCAGCAATTCAACCTCCTCAAACTTCACGCTGACCAGCCCGCTGCGATCTGCCTGTTGAAGCGATCCATAGACGCGCGCGCCGGCGGGTATAACGATTCTGTCGCCGATCGCGTAGGTGTACTCGACCACGGCCACAACCGGCGTCAGCACCGCGCTTGAGATCTGCGTTTCGAGCTTCGCCTCGATCCGCGTTCCAGGCGTGAGATCGAGTCGCGGCGTCGCATCGCCACTGGCGCTCGTATTTGAAAGCGCCCCGGCTGAACTCTGCGTCACGCTTCGCACAAAGACGAGCGATGGCTCCTTCAATGTGTTTTGCTGCTGGCTCTGCGTAGTCGGTTGATTCGATGCTTCGCCATACGGCGCGGGATCTTCCCACTTCTGTTGCGTATCCTCGAATGTTGGCACACTGGCCAGCGTTCGTCCGGCTCGTGGCTTTGCAGTAGCAGGATTCTCGGTAGCATCTGAATTCGATTTGAGAGCTGTTGAGCCTGTCAAAGTGCGCGTCCGCCGAATGTCGCCCGGACCAAGCTGGCCAGCCGCATTGTCTGGTGCTGCGGTGCGCACGGTATCCATAACAGGCGTGACGCTTCCCTTGGCCGGCTTTATTTCTGCTTGTTTCTGTTGCTGCGACTGTGGCTTTGTCGCAATCTGCTTTTTGGGCGTATGACCTGCAATTGCCGTAATGATGAAGAAGAGAACCGCAACCGCAAGCCCGCCGCCAAGAAGTAGCATCTTTCCTTTGCTCAATCCTTCCGAGCCGCTTTTGTTTGCCCGCGTTGCAAATGCTGGCGTACCTATCGCAGGCTGTTCTTGATTGATCCCGACTCCTTGAGATACACCCTGCTCCACGGCGCCTTCAATCGGAGAAGTCGAGCCAATGGTGCTGTTTCCAGTGCTGTCGTTGATGCTCATAGTCGATTACCCCTTTCTACTGGCGGTCCGCTGAAATCGGCGGAGTGAATGGAAGTCGGATCAGAATCGGCCGGTCGATCTGATCCGCTTGCGCGATCTGCAGGAAGAGTTGTTCGGTGGACTGTTTGAAGTTGGGCCGGTCGAAGACGGCTACGCCGTCGGCGCGCGCTCCCGGTTCAAGCCGCGTCGTGCTGAGCTTGTAATCGCGAATCTCCATCTGGTCGGAGAGAATTCCTTTGCTTTTCTTCGACTTCTTTTTCTCCGGTTTTCGTCCAGCGATTTGAATCTGTGGAGGCACGATCTCGACCGAGGCATCCGAGTTGTTGAAGATCGAATAAGCGACAACCGTCTCGTTCTTCCACTGCCTGACACCGCCGACGGAGGTTTCGATCTGGCGGCCCTCCCACTTCGTCCACGCAGGAGAATTGATCTGCGTCTGTACCGCGAACACTTCATCAATAGCCGACCTGGGCGCATCGACGGCACCTGAAGGTTGCTCTGCGACGCGCGAATCCGTCTTCCATCCCCGGCTATTATCCGTGGTCTTCTGCGCTATTGGTCCAGACGTATCGCCAGAAACCAGGAAACTGCGCGCTGTGCGGTACTCGATCAGGAAGTCAACCGGCGGTGTGTCGCTTGCGGCGCTCGCGCCCGCGCTGATCAACTCAATCGTCACGTGCTGGCCGGACTTGGTCGCGATCAACAGATTCGATTGCGCCGGTTCCTTGGAAATGGGTTTGACGTAGACGTACTGCGGTTCTCCCTCGTTGTGTTCAGCCTTGAATGCGCCCGGACTGCCCAGGATCACAGAAGTGACATCCTCTGGCATCCGAATCGAAGACTCGAACTCCGGGCGCAAATGCAGGATCGTCACCTCTCGTGGATCAATCGTGAGTGTGGCGACCCGCGCCGGAACGGCATGATCCGCCGCGAATAGCTGCAACGGAATGAAGAGTGCTGTTGAAAGCAGCGTGTAAAACCTCATCGCTTTTACCTCCTTTGCGGCCTTTTCGCCGCTCGTTTGCGCATCGTATATCTCAGCCGAACGGCCTCGACGTAGGCCACGACATCTGGATTGCTGTAGTTCAATCGCTTTTGTGATACCCAGCGATCACCCGCATAGTAAGCTGCTGCCACCATGCGCAGATCGCCATGAAACTCCCACATCAGCGCCGTTACATAGCGAGTACCCGCCGCGATGTTTTCTTCCACGTCGAACGGATGAATGGCTCCGTAACGCCGCGCCGTCGCCGGCATCAGCTGCATCAGCCCCATCGCGCCCTTGTCCGAGACGGCACGTGGATTCCAGCGCGATTCAACATCGATCAACGCAGCGATCAACTCCGGCTGAACACGATAATGGGCCGCGTATCGGCGCACGCATTGTTGAGCCTGAGATGCATCTGACTGCGCACGAGCGCAGGACAGCATGGCAAAGAGCAGAAGAACCAGCGAAAGGATTCTCTTTGTCATTCCGTCGCCTCCGGAGTCGTGAGCTTGGCGGCAAACCGCGCGCCATCGTCAAGCAGGCTCTTGAATCCTTCGCGTAGTAGAAGATGACGCCGGTCCTTTTCCGTCTTTGCCAGGAAAGGAAGCAGTACGTCGCGCAGGTCTTCCGTTACGTGATCCGTACCAAGCAAGCGAAGAGCATTGGCGAAGTCGATCATCTCCGATACCGAAGGAGGCTTTTCGAGCGAGTAGTTGCGGAACGAGAGCGCGATGCCCGCCATCTCCCGATGGAACCTCTCGTCGGCGTCGGGCGTGCGGCTGGCGATGATTTCCGCTTCGCGGCTTGGCGTCGGATGCTCGACGCGCACATAGAGACTGCGACGGCGGATGGGATCGCCCAGCCGACGCTCCTCGTTGCTGGTCAGCACAACAAAGGGAATGCTCTTGGCTTCGACCGTGCCGAACTCAGGAATCGACAACTGCCAGGCCGAAAGGATCTCAAGCAACATCGCCTCAAAACCCTCATCCACCTTGTCCAGTTCGTCAATCAGCAAAACGCACGGCCGTTCGCATTCAAGCGCCCGCATCAGCGGACCCGCCCGGAAAAAGTCACGCCCCTTGAGGCTCGCCTGCACGCTCTGCCAATCCCCGTGCTCGCCCCTCGCAAACTCCATGTAGAGCCGCTGCAACCCTTCGTCGAACTTCCCAATGGCCTGGTCCTCGGTCACGCCGCGATAGCACTGCAACCGCTCGATATGCGTCCCAGCGGCCTTGGCGACCGACACAGCCAGCTGGGTCTTGCCCGACCCAGCCGGCCCTTCAAGCAGCAACGGCTTCTGCATCCTGGCCGCCAGATACACGACCTTGATCATCACCGGGTCAATGAAGTATCCAGTTGCCTTCAGCCGACTCATTAGATCTTCAACAGACTCGAACATCTGCCTGCTCCTTTGCATTGCGCTGTTGGAGAATGAGCCAGAAGCAAAACTCGGTCAAATTGGCATACGCCGCACCTGAAATTGCATTGTGTCCGTCGATCTTGACAAGCGCGTTCGTACGCCGACTGTTCTTCCATTTTGAGTCTCCGCTCAGGCGGGTATAGCCATTCTCTTTAACCTGCCGTCGTGAAGTCTCTCCAGAGGGATCGTGCCACCTGCGGGCTGAGTAACCAGCCATCCTGTGAGATCCTCTGGCGCATACCGAACCCGGTTTCCGAGTTTGACATATCTAGGCCCTTTTCCCAGCAAGCGCCATTTCCTCAGACATGCCACAGTGACTTTGAGTTGTTCTGACACTTCCCCTTCTGTGTATAGCGGTTGCATTGAAACCTCCAACTTTGGGCGACGCTACTGGTGCAACCGGCAGCGTCCCGGAATGTTGCGTAAGTTAAGCGGAATCGAACATTCGATCAAGTTTGAACGATTTTAGTCCGGCGTCTGTCTTTGATAATTTGCTGCAATCCATACCTGTTAAATGAATTACAGCAACTTTCCTGTTATTCATCTTTCTGGCAAGAGCTTACAAAAATCCATTTGCAGGAATTGGATTAACAGGTCTTGTCTCCGGAATCGTCCTCTTGGTTGCCATCCGGAGATTCGACAATCGACTCCAAAGCCATCCTCTTCGCCTTCATGCGAACGTGGAGGTAGTCTCTGAGCACCTCTTTTGAAACGTGACCAACGATCTGGCGGATCGTTTCTTCACCCGCTCCATTTTCGGCAAGTTGTGTAATGAGAGTGTGGCGGTGGTCGTGCCACCTACCGGTGACGTTCGCTTTCTTGCGAATGGTCTTCCAGGCAGTCTTCAGAGTGGTCACGTGTCGGGTCGGATCATTTGGATAGGGCTTGCCATACGGAAACACGTACCATTCAGGTCGCATTTCATTAAACTTCTTGAGATACCAAGCACGGTGCTCAAGAATCGCTTCGTATAGCGCAGAATTTATGGGGATCGTGCGGCCATCACCAGCCGGAGTCTTACTTTCTCCGACCTGCACGAATCGCTTGTCGAGGTGGATTTGACTCCACTTGAGGGCCTTGATCTCTGAGTCCCGCATTCCCGCATTCATTGCCAGCGCCAGAGCGAATTGAATATGTGGGGAGCGGGAGTCCTTTGAATGATCCCGTAAGCGATGGGTCTCTTCAGGTTCATAGGCCTTACCGATCTTCCGGCGTGCTGGGATTTTGAGTTTCTTCTTTTTCCGAAGACGCGCACGGATCAATTCGCCGGAGTCGCCAAGCAATGTGAGAAGGAATCGGACTTCTTCGTTGATGCTCTTCGGCGCTGCGGATTCTTTCAATCGATCGCTCTGGTATTGAAGCACTGCAGCGTCATCGATATCGACGACAAGCTTGTCACCGAGCAACCGGACCACGTGGCCGATCGCGTATTCGGCAAAGGTGACTCCGCGGAAGCGCAACCGGTAATCGTCCAGATATTGCTCCGCGATGTCTGCCAAGGCACGAATGCGGTTCTGTTGTACCTCTGTGATGTTGTGGATGCCGCGTTCAAGATCGCGTCTTCTCTGCTGCTCGGCCTCTCTTGCAACGGTTTTTGAACGCGAATGTGTCGATTCGCGGACGCGCTGTTTAGCAAATGAGAAGTCGTACCACCAAACGTTGTTTCGTCTGAAGAGCATCGCTCCGTCTCTCCTTCTCCCGATAGCGGGGGCAAGGCCCGGCGAAGCGCCGCCTGATCCGACCGATCACCGGGCTGTGACTTGGAAAGAGAGTCTGCACCGGAATCGGAATTGGAGCAAAAAATGGGCAAGCGAATTCGCAGCGCGGGCGCGTTGCGGTCAAGCAGCCAGAAGGGACACAAATCGGCTGTTGCGAAGAAAGGTGAGATTGAGGGACGGGAGGAGCAACTTGCCGCAGGAAGTGATACAGGGTGCTACCTGTACTGCCTGGCGTTGAAATGGCTACGGCACAAAATCCACCACACTTGATTGTTTATTGGGGATTTTGGGGTTCCAAATGCTTTGCAAGTTATTGATTATATTGGCTCCTCAGGTAGGACTCGAACCTACAACCCTTCGGTTAACAGCCGAATGCTCTGCCATTGAGCTACTGAGGAATGCCTTTCACCGAATGGTCCATTATCAAGGTAGCAGAGTGTGCGGGTCGCGTCAAAAAAAGACTAGAGCGCGGCAGAGAAGACGGGCAACGGGGCCTTGCAAATCGGTCCTCGGGCAGGGGCCAGGCAACGCGAGCCGAATGGCCGCTGCCAGGTGCAAGCCGCAACGACGGGCGCGGCGATCCTTGTCAGGCGATAGAATGGAATGAGCCATGAAGGAGGCTCGATGTCCCGGATTTCCCGTCTCGGCCGAAGCGAGGTGACCCCGGAGATTGCCGCGCTCTACGACAGAGTCTTCGCGCAGCGAGGCAACGTACCCAACATGTTCAGGGTGATGGCTCACCGGCCCGAGATCTTCTCGACCATGCAGGCGCACTTCAGCGCGGTGCTCAACACGGGTACGCTCTCAACCAGGCTGAAGGAGTTGATCATCGTCCGCACCAGCCAGGTGAACGAGACTCCTTATTGCCTGGCCAGCCACACCGCGCTGGCAAAGCGGCTGGGATGGAGCAATGAGCAGCTTGACCACCTGGCCGAGTGGCCCCGGCGCGAGGATTTTACCCCTGCCGAAAAGGCAGCCCTGAGGCTGGCAGAGACTGTAACGCGCGATGCGCACCTGGTCAGCGACGAGCAGTTTGGCGAACTGCGCGGTTTTTACTCCGAAGGCGAGATTGTGGAACTCCTCTGCGCCATTGGCGTGTTCAACTATTTCAACCGCTTCAATGACGCCCTGCGTATGGAGCCGACCAAGCCCGGCGAGGGCGGCTGCTCTCCAGCCGAGACAGAGGCCCAATAGCATCGATTCTGCCGCCCAAGGAGCTCTCTTTTCCGATGAAGCTGAAACTGCCCCCCGGCCCATTCCGAGCCTATCTCTTCGACTGCGACGGCACCATCGTGGATTCCATGCCGCTGCACTACATCGCCTGGAAGACGGCTTTCGCGGAGTGGAATTGTCCTTTTCCCGAAGATCTCTTCTATTCCTGGGGTGGCAAGCCCACGCGGGAGATCATCGCCACGCTCAATGTGATGCACGGGCTCGCCATGCCTGTCGAGGCCCTCGCCGAACACAAGGAAGAGCTCTACTTCAACTTGCTTCCTCAGCTCAAGGCGATCCCCGAAGTCATGGAGATCATCGAGGCCGAGCACGGCCGGATTCCCTTTGCAGTGGTCTCCGGCGGCAGGCGAAACTCCGTTACGAAGGCGCTCGGCGCACTGCATCTGATGGATAGATTCGAGACCATCGTCAGCGCCGACGATTACGCTAACGGCAAGCCTGCGCCGGATGCGTTCCTGCTTGCCGCTGCCCGGCTTGGTGTGGCGGCGAAGGACTGCCTCGTATTTGAGGACACAGACCTTGGAATCGAAGCCGCAACGGCTGCCGGCATGGCCTCTGTCCGGATTCTACAGCCCCACGAAAGGCACGGAGGAACCGGAGCCGCGCGGCGCGCGTAATGCCCCGGAGGGATGAACGAAAGGAGACGGGATTTCTGTGCCTGCGATTGAAACGGACAAGAACTCAGAAGCTCCAAATTCCCGCCCCAGGATCGAAACCCTGCTCCTGCTGGCCATCGCCGCTGCGGTAACGCTCACCCACTTGCTCACCAACGGCCGCTATGGCTTTCACCGCGATGAACTCCAGTTTCTCAGCGATGCGCGGCATCTCGACTGGGGATATGTGGCTTATCCGCCTCTGACACCGTTTCTTGAGCGCATCTCCCTCGACACCTTCGGCCTCTCGATGGTGGGGCTGCGTCTCTTTTCGGTTGTCGCGCAGGCGGTGGCCATTGTGGTAACCGGGCTGATGGCGCGGGAGCTGGGCGGGGGGCGGCTGGCGCAGGGCACTGCGGCGCTGGCGGTTGCGCTCTCGCCGCTGCCGATTTTCAATGGCACGGAGTTTCAATACACGAGCTTCGATTTCCTGTGGTGGGTGCTGATCGCTTACTTCACGATCCGCCTGCTGAGGACTGAAAACCCGCGCTGGTGGATGGCGATCGGGGCAGTCGTAGGACTTGGGCTGCAAACCAAGTACGCCATCGTGTTTTACATCGCCGGACTCCTCTTTGGGCTTATCTTCACCCCTGCGCGCCGGCTTATCGTGAGCGGCTGGTTCTGGGGCGGAATCGGCTTGGCGCTCCTGATCTTTCTGCCCAACTTTATCTGGCTCATGCGGCACGATTTCATCTCCTACCGATTTCTTCATTCCATTCATCTTCGCGATGTAGGCGAAGGACGCGCCGAGGGCTTTCTGAAGGGCCAATTTATCGTCTGCGCCAATCTCTTTGCTGCGCCCCTCTGGCTGACCGGCTTGATCGCCTTCCTGCGCGACCGCCGCTACCGGATGCTGGCCTGGATGTACCTGGTGCCGCTGGCGATTTTCTTCTTCTCGAAGGGCCGGCATTATTACATGGCAGCCGCTTATCCCATGCTGCTTGCGATGGGCGCCGTCGCCGGCGAACGTTGGCTTGCTTTGCTGCCTCGTTGGGGTCGCTATACTCTCGAATCGGTCTTCTTTGCCGGACTCGCCGTTTGCGGTGCTTTCTTCCTGGCCGGCTGGGTTCCTTTTGCTGCATCCGGACCGCTGCGAGAGTTCGCGCTGAAATGGAGCGAGGACTTGCGAGAGGAGATCGGCTGGACGGAACTCGTTAAGACCGTCGCGGGGATCCGAGATTCCTTGCCCGCAGAGCAGCGGCCCAGCGTGGGCGTGCTGGTGGGCAACTATGGCGAACAGGGCGCGATCGAGATATTCGGTCCGGCTTACAACCTGCCCCCGCCGATCAGCTTGACCAACTCGGCGTGGCTGCGCGGCTATCCCACACCGCCGCCTACTACGCTCATTGTGGTCGGAGTTTCGCGCGAAGACGCTGACCAGGTATTCACTGGATGCAAACTCGCCGGGCACAACGGCAACTCCGAAGGCGTAAAGAACGAGGAGAGCCAGTATCACCCCGACATCTTTGTTTGCGGCGGCCCGCGCCTGCCCTGGCCAGAGTTCTGGAAAAAATACCAGTCGTTCGGCTGAGGTGAATCGCACTCAGTACAGCAGCACAGCCACGCGGTAAGCCGTAAACGCGCCTGCAAGATTCTGAGGCGGGCAACTGCCCACGGCGGCCTCGCGATACTTCCCCGAGCCAAGCTTCTCTACCAACTGCCACGGCAGGCGGGTGAGGTCCGCGCCCTGCCAAAGCATAAGGAAGCCCGGCTCCGCCCCTGCCGTGGCGTTCCTGTCGTCAACACAAAGGGATCGGGCATCGGCGGAGTCAGCTCAGCAAGGCAACGCCGCTGGGACGCAGCAATCCGGCAATGGCAGCCTCAACCTGGGCCTGCGTAAAGACGGGCACGGCGCGCTCGTAGTCGGCCACCGCATAGAGCCCCTGCCGGCCTGCCACCACGGCCACTCCGATGCGGTCCACATCGGGGCTGAGAAGGTTGGCGCGGTGGGCGCGGGAGCGCATCCATGCGCTGTGAATCGAGGCGGGCGTCGCCGCGACGGCTACGTTTTCTTCGATCAGGCTGAAGTGCGCGCCTGCCTGCGCGGCGCGCTGGCCGACATCCGGCTCACCGGTATAGCGATGGGCGAGCGCCCCCTCGGCGACCATGCGCAAGCAGTGCTGGCGGGCGGCGGCCGCGAGAGTTGAATCCCAACGGAGCGGCGGCACTCCGGCTGAAGCGCGAGCCTGGTTGGCCAGCAGTACAACCTGCCACGCCTCCGCCTGAATCGCATAGGAGCCTTGCGTCTGCGTAGCCTGGTTTTGAGATCCCTGTGCCCAAAGAGCGGACGCGCTCAACGACAGCAACATCATCGACATGCGCCGCATGAGGCTCATAGCCAATTAAACACCACATCGGCGCGGGTGTCGCGGTATTCTTGGCAGGTGGGGATGGGTTTCAGCGTTACGAATGTGGCAGGCCGGGCGGGGGTAAGCATCCGCCGTCAGCCGCTGGCGGCGGCGGGAGTGCTGCTGCTGGCCGGCTTTGTGCTGGCGGGGCTGGCCGCGCCGTGGCTCGCGCCCCACAATCCGGCGGCCATCGACTTGCTGCACCGGCTGCAAGGCCCGTCCGCCGCCCACTGGGCCGGAACGGATGAGCTGGGCCGCGACACGCTCTCGCGGCTGCTGTGGGGGGCACGGCTCTCGCTGGCCGTTTCAGTGAGCGTGGTTACGGTTTCTCTGGCGCTGGGGCTGGCAGTCGGGGGTGTGGCGGGCTACCGGGGCGGGTGGGTGGATACGGCGCTGACCACCTTCGCCATGAACACCTTCCTGGCGCTGCCCGGCATCCTGCTGGCCATCGCCTTTGCGGCGTTCCTGGGGCCGGGATTCACCAACCTGGTGCTGGCGCTGGCCATCGGCGGGTGGGCCGGCTATGCGCGCTTGGTGCGGGCGCAGGTGATGGCGGTGCGCGACCGCGAGTACGTGGATGCGGCCCGCGCGCTGGGCGCAAGCGGAATGCGCATCTTTTTCCGCCACATTCTGCCCAATATCGTGCAGCCCATCCTGGTTCAGGCGGCTATCGGCATGGCCGGGGTGATCCTGGCCGAGGCCACGCTTTCGTTTCTGGGCCTGGGCATTCCCGCGCCCGCGCCCAGTTGGGGCTCGATGCTTAACGACGCCCGGTTGCACCTCTTCGATTCGCCCCACCTGGTGCTCTTCCCGGCCCTGGCGATTGCCGGCGCGGTGCTGGGCTTCAACTTTCTGGGCGACGCCCTGCGCGACCAGCTCGACCCGCGGACGCGGCTGGAGTTGGGGCTGTGAGGTGAACGTGGCTAATCGGTGGACTGGCGATTGCGAACATTGCCGGACGGAATATCGCTACGAGCTTTGGCACGCGGGCTTTGGCGATATGTCTTATGCATATTGCGACGCATGTGGCATGGTTGCCACGATCGATTACTGGAACAAGAATCTATCGAAGCTGCCACCGATTTCATCACACTGCCAAGTAATAGACACCGAATTGGAACCGTTCCTTCGCCCGTGCGCCTGCGGAGGACGACTTCGAAAGGGCGCTTTTCCGCGCTGCCCGCACTGCAAGGAACCGCTCTCCGCCGAATATGCGGCAGGCCACATTGAAAGGAGTTCGCCGGGATCGGCCAAGGGCTGGCGCTGGCAACGAAATTGGGTTGGGCTGTATTGCATCGCTATTGATGATCCAGCCAATCCGGGAACTCTGCGTCGAATAGAGGACCCGTATTGTGGGCGAGAGTAGACCCATGAGAATCGGCGTTGTCAGCGATACGCACGGGCTGCTGCGGCCCGAGGTTGCGCCGACGCTCAAGGGCGTGGAGCGGATTCTGCACCTGGGCGATGTGGGCACGCCTTCGGTCCTTCAGGCTTTGGAGCAGATCGCGCCGGTGACTGCGATTCGCGGCAACGTGGACCGCGAAGGCCCATGCGGCGAGCTGCCCGAGACCGAGGTTGTGCTCATCGCGGAGCGCTACGTCTACATGCTTCACGACCTGAAGACGCTGCACCTGGACCCGGCGGCGGGGAGGTTTGCCGCCGTGCTCTTTGGGCATACGCATGTGCCCAACTTCTACCGGCGCAAGGGTGTGCTGTACTTCAATCCCGGCTCCTGCGGGCCGCGGCGGTTCGAGCTGCCGGTAACGGTGGGGCTGCTGACGGTTCGGGAAGATGCGGAGTTAGAAGTGGAGATCGTTCCGCTCGTCCCAGGTTAAACGGCGAGCAGCTCCCGGATGGCGCGCAATCCCAGGTCCCCAACGGCGAGGGACCTGGGGCACCCGCCCTCTGGGGGTGGTATGCAGGCCGGGCACCTGGGCCACCCGCCTCCCGCGACGGAATCCCGCGCATCGGAAGGTGATCGCCACCGCCAGCGCGAGCTGGCCGGCCGCGCTTTGCTTCCATGACTGCCAAGCCGCCATCGGCATTCACTTGTTTTTCCTCGAAGATTCATGACCTGTTTGCCGAAGTGTCATCTTCGAAGGCGAGTTTGTATCCAAAAATGAGGGTCAGCGGGACTCAAGGCGGAATTCTCTACCTTGCGAACTGCAACCGTCCTTTGCGTGCGGGGCGCGCGAAGGGAAGCTGTGGGCGATTGTGGAGCAGGTCCTTGCCATGCCACTCGTCACATTGGCTTCAGGCATGGGTTGGGTCTCAAGCATCCGCCAGATGCCGGACATGAAAAATCCTCGAATTAGTTGTTCTAAGCGACGTCCGTACACCCCCGAAGCGAAGGAGAGGAACTTGAAAAGCGCTGTGAAGTTGTTTCTCAAAACGTCCCTGTTCTGTCTACTGGCGATTTGCGGCCTTCCGATGCCGGCAAAAATCGTCGCGCAGTCAACGTATGGAACGATTGTCGGAAAGGTGACCGACGCCAGCGGCGCTGTTGTCCAGGGGGCAAAGGTAGAAGCGCTGAACCAGGCCACCGGCGAAATGCGGAACACGGTCACGGACGGAGTAGGTCAATACCTGCTCTTGAATATCGATCCGGGCCAATACACGATTACGGCATCGGCGGCCCAGTTTGCGGTGACGAAGGATGAAAACGTCATAGTGCTTGCCCGCGAGACTTCGCGATCGGATATTCGCCTAGAGGTGAAAGGTGCGCAACAGACCGTGGTTGTCGATGGAGGGCAGTCGGTCTTGAGTGAAGACCTCACCCAGTCCACCTCGATGTCGGGGATTGAGATCGGCTCGTTGGCGTTGAACTTCCGCGCCTCCAACGCGCCCAGCCCCATCGAAGCCGCCGCGGTTTCCCCCGGTGTCAGCGAGGATCAGGGCGGCAACCTGACATTTTCAGGGCAACTGCCGACCGCCACGTCCTTCTCCCTCGACGGCATCTCCATCCAGTCCGTTCGCCAGGGCGGACCCAGCACCAATCTCTTTCCCTCGGTGGAAGGCATCGCCGAATTCCGCGTGAACACAGCGGGCAACAGCGCTGAGTTCGCCCAGCCGACCGATCTTACCGTCGTAACTCGCGGCGGCACCAACCAATTCCACGGCAGCGGCTTCTGGTACTTCACCAACAAGGACTGGAACGCCACGGATGGAATCGGGCTCTTCAATCCTACGCTCAGCGCCAATACCTTCGGCGGCTCGGTAGACGGCCCCATCGTCGAGAACAAGCTGCTCTTCTACTTCGACTACGAAGGCGTTCGCCTAGACCAGGACACGCTGATCGCGACCCAGACGATGCCCGCGGCTTGGGCCGCCGGCAACTTCTCCGGCGTCCCTGGCCTACAGCTGTACACTCCCGCCGGAAAGCCGGTAAGCGGCAACCAGGTCCCGGTGAATACGAATTCGGCAACGATCGTTAAGGACTTCTTCCCCGCGCCCGCCGGACCCAACGCGGCCAGTTCCAATATCGACAGCACGGGAAATAACCTGAATATGGCGTGGCCGGGCACCTACTCGGCCAATGGTTACGACGGCCGCATGGACTACAACTTCTCGGCCAAGCACCACATCTTTGGCCGCGTGACGCAACACAACATCACCAGCACCGGCAGCGACGCCACCTCGGAGGGCGCGCTGGGAGCGGTCGGAGATACCAGCTACAACCCGGCGATGGGAACCTTCTCGACCATCACCGACGCCACCAACGTGGCCATCTCCTACAACTGGATTATTAAGTCCAATATGGTAAACGAGTTGCGCGGCGGCTACACCAGGTACAACCTGGGCTACACCTTCCCGCAGGCGTCGCAAGGCAACTCCATCGTCTCCGCTCTGGGCATCACCGGGCTTCCCGGACCGCCGGTGAACGGGCTGGGCGGCGTCCCTGTTTTCTATGTAGCCAGCCTGATGGGCGGCGCAACCAACCAGTTCGGGCATCCGCGCAATCAGAAAAACGGCATCTGGGAGGTTGGCGACAACCTCTCCTGGACCCACGGCAAGTTCAACACCAAGTTCGGCGGCAGTTGGCGGCGCATGAACTACCAGGACAACATCACCTTTGAAGTCGGCGACGAGTACGGCGACTATTACATCACCGGAGATCAGGTGTGTCCCGCCGCCGAGTTGAAACTGTATCCCGATGCCTGCGCGGCCGCGCAGTTTGTGCAGGGATATCTGGACGAGGCCGACCAGGCGCAGAACGGTCCCGACGGCAAGCCGTTCGGATACCACTGGGACTTCTTCGGGCAGACCGAATACAAGTTGCGTCCCAACCTTACTTTGACGGTTGGCCTGCGCGACGAGCTGAACACACCCTTCCAGGACGCCACAAACCAAATAGGCAACTTCGATTACATCAAGTCCTCGCCGAACTACGGCAAGCTGATCTACGACGAGAACGAGAAGCTGTCCTCCGGCTGGGTCGATTTCGTTGACAACTCGCAGGTCAAGTTCCAGAACCAGTTCGTCCTCAATTCTGCCGTCGGGCTGTCCCCCGCGTTGCGATACCTGGACAAGACCAACATCCAGCCCCGGCTCGGCCTCTCCTGGAGCCCCACGCCCAAGACCGTCATCCGCGCCAGCGGGGGCATGTACTCGGTGCCCGTCCTGGGCGCCGTGCTCTATTCCCTGCTGGGCGTGGACACGAGCAACTTCGGATCCTTCTATCCCACCGGCGGCCCCGGCTCCCAGACATGGGCCAATGCCTACGGCACCGGCAATCCCTTCGCACAGCCCTGGACCGCGTGCCCCACATCCTGCCCAGGCTACCGCCGCGCCAACCAGTGGGATTTGAAGGATCCCAGGGTGATCCAGTGGAACGCCGCCTTTGAGCAGAACGTGGGCTTCAACACGGTCTTCAAGGCTACCTATGTCGGCTCGCACACCTACGACTTGATCTATAGCCCGGATCTGAACCAGATTCCCGCCAACACCATGGGCTACTGGCAGTATCGCGCCGCCAACGGAGCCAACTTCCCCAACTTCCGCGAGGTTCTTACGCGAGCCAACGGCCCCAGCGACAAATACGATGCGCTCATTCTGGAGTTGAACCGGCACCTGGGCCGCGGCCTTACCTTCGACAATGCATTTACGCTCACCTACAACAAGACGAACGCCCTGGGCGCGGTGCCCAGCGGCGCCATTCCCGTGGGCGGCCAGGGCGACAACGGCGACAACGTCCTGAACGTCTATAACATCGCCGCCGAAACCGGCAACGCCTTCTACGACCCCAGTAAGCGATTCCTGAGCACGGTGGTCTACGACCTTCCTTTTGGCCGCGGAAAACGAATCATGGGCAACGCCAGCAACGCATTGGACGCCGTGGCCGGCGGCTGGAACCTCTCCTCCGTGCTTCTGTTCCACTCCGGCTTCTGGCTCACTCCCTACTTCCCGAGCAGCGAGTCCGATCCCTCCGGCACCGGACCGAGCAACCGCTCTGTCAAGCAGCAGAATCCCGATTGCGGTTCCGGCGGCACCACCGGATTCTCGGGGACCGTTCACGACTTCTTCGACCCCAAGCCCTACAGCATTCCGGCAAGCAACATTGGCCGATTCGGCAACTGCGGCGTCGGTATTCTGGAGGGTCCAACCACCACCACCCTTTCCACCTCTATAGGAAAGACCTTCCACGTGACGGAGCGGCTTGGCGTGCACTATGAGGCCCAGTTCGCCAATCTCTTCAATATCAATAACTGGGGCGAGCCGAATTTGAACGTAGGCAGTTCGTCGTTCGGTCAAATCACCAACGAGCAAGATGGAACGCCAGGTTCGCAGGCCGGGCCTCGATCCATCCAGATGTCCCTGCGCTTGTCCTATTAGCTCCAGCCATTTGCCGGGAGGGACCGCTCGTTCGTGGGCGCTCCCTCCCATCCGCTTGCTGGTTTTCCCATACTCGCGGCGTATCTTGTTACAGCAAAGAACGGAATCTCAGACACCAATGGGCTCGGTTCATGAGACAGGCCGGATCGGCACAACCAAAGTGGAGCTAGCTTAAAGCACTTGAATCCCGGCGGTTCCGCCGCAGACTGTTCATGCCGGCCACTTGTTGAAGGCGCTGGTTTCCATTGGGGGGAACGGCTAGGTCTCTGACCGGACGATTTTGTCCCCCCACCCTAGCGGCAAGAACAGAGACGCGGTGCCCAGAGGGCACACAGGCGGGGCACAAGAATAAACGGTCAGAGACCTAGGGGCCTCAGGTCTCGTTTTCTCTTGAGACCCGGGATGAATCATTCGCGCAGCTTCTAGTTGTCGCCTTTCCCTGTTGTGGCCGTCGCGGACTCAGCCGCTGCCGTGTCGAGCTGTTCTGAGTGCTTCAGGGCTTGGCGAGAGAGCTCGAAGGCCTGCTTGCTAAGCTCATGGGCGGTTGGACGATCCGCCTTGCCGTGGGCGGCGGCTGCGACGGCGTGGGCGTGCGATGCCAGATTGTGAAGCTCCGCGGCTCGATCGTGCGAACTCTGAGGCATGGTGTTCTCCTGTCCTATTCGATGCAAACTGGCAGGCCGGGATCGACAAAAAAGACGATCGATGCCGGTCGGCTGCCCTGCAAGTCGCGCGCTAAGAAGAAACAGGAACGTAGGTTGTTGAACAGATAATAAAAGGCATCCGAACCTGTGCTACCCCACCCTAGCGGCAAAAACAAGGGCGCCGCGAGGGTGGGGCACACAAAGATTCATCCCCCGCGGGCCGGCGAAGCCGGTGGACGACTGACACAATGCGGAATGACACAATGCGGAATGACAGAATGCGGAGTTGTGCAGAGGTTCTATAGGGCGCCAGCGACGCCGCGAGGCAAGGGCGCATCGCAACGCCGGTCTCGGCTGTCGCCGGCTTCTCATTTTTGCGCGAGCGGAACCAGGCGATCTACCCAAAACTGTTTTTCTTCCTTGAACGCTTCTTTCTCTTTGTCCGTAATCCGCACCACATCGCCGACACCCGCCTTGACCGAAACCACCTTGCGCAGCACGCCTTCGGGCGAGGTCAGAAAAAGAGCCTGGTTGCTGGCGGCCTCATCGACAACAAAAAGAACAATATCATTCTTATTCGCAACCGAGACGTCAAACCCTTGCACCAGAGTCCCTGTGCGCACCACACCTTGGAGGACCGGAAACTCTTCTTCGTTGGAAAGGCCCAGCAGCGTGGAAAGGTGAGGCGGCAAAGTTGCGCGCAGGCCTTCTCGAACGGTAACTTCCGCGGCCCGGGCAAGCCTGGATTGTGCAGCGGAGCCAGCGGAATGCTGCGCCTGCCCCGCAGCCGCCGGCAAGACTACCACCGCCAAGATGAGAATCGCCAAGAACGCAACGCAACGACGTGTGGCAACCTTCGACACTGGAACCCCCAATCGGGCCAATCTGGAAACGCACCCAGTGTACACTTATCTTCGCAGGGACGGTAACCTATTTATTTGCAATGCGGACATGGTATTGCCCAGGGAGCCTCTGAAATCTCGCGGCGGCAGACGGCGTCCGGCCGCGGCCTTTGGCGCGGGCGATGCGCTGGCAGTCCTGTTCGAGTACAAGCCAAGATCGCCGAGGTGGATTGCAATTGAGGAAGGGGCAAGGACATGCGGGCGGCTGAGGCTTGATTTTCGACCGATTGCCCACCGGTTGCGGCGATAATGAAGCTATGGAGTTTCAACGCTCGTCCGGAGTTCTGCTGCACGTCACGTCTCTCCCCTCTTATGGCGGCATAGGCGACCTGGGGCCCGCCGCTTACGAGTTTGTGGCGTTTCTCGCCGCGGCCAAACAGCACATCTGGCAGGTTCTGCCGCTGGGGCCCACCGGATACGGCAATTCGCCCTATGCGAGTTCGTCGGCCTTTGCGGGCAATCCATCGCTTATCAGCCTGGAATTCCTCTCCGATTGGGGCTGGATTGAAGGGAAGGGAATTGGCGGGCTGGCCGGGCAGAGCGGCAACGTGGATTTCAACGAAGTGGAGGAGCGGAAGCTCCCTTTGCTTTACGAGGCGGCTGGGAACTTTCTGGATGGCGGGCGGCATGACCGCAAGCTGGCCACGCAGCGGGAGCAATTCGAGGAGTTTTGCCAGAGCGAGGCGGGCTGGCTCGACGACTACGTTCTCTATGCGGTGCTGCGCCGCGAGTTCAATACAGGCGCATGGACGGCATGGCCCGAGCCGCTGCGCCGCCGGCGGCCTGAGGCGCTGGCCCAGGCAGCCGCGGAGCATGCGCGGGCGCTGGCCCAGGAACGGGTGCTGCAGTTTGCCTTTTCGCGGCAGTGGAACGACCTGCGCAAGGCCGCGGCGCCGAGTGGAATTCGCATTCTGGGCGACGTGGCCATCTTCGTGAACATGGATTCCGCCGACGTGTGGGTTCACCCGGAGCTTTTCGAACTTGACAAGGATCTGAAGCCCATCCGCGTGGCCGGCGTGCCGCCCGACTACTTTTCGGCCACGGGGCAGCGCTGGGGCAACCCGCTTTACCGTTGGGAGGTGCAGGCCGAGAGGGGATTCGGCTGGTGGATCGAGCGGATTCGCCGCTCCCGCGCGCTCTATGACATGATCCGGCTCGACCACTTCCGCGGCTTCGAGGCCTACTGGGCCATTCCGGCGGCGGAGGAGACGGCGGTCAAGGGCAAGTGGGTGAAGGCGCCAGAGCTGGCGCTGTTTCGCGCGCTGGGGGCGGCGCTGGGACCGCTGCCGCTGATTGCCGAGGACCTGGGTCTGATCACTCCGGAAGTGGATGCGCTGCGCATGGAACTGGGAATGCCGGGGATGAAGGTGATGCAGTTCGGCTTCAACAGCAAGGGCGCGCACATTCATCTGCCGCACCGCTTCACCCCGGATACGGTGGCCTACACCGGCACGCACGACAACGACACTACGCAGGGTTGGTGGGATGCGGCAACCAAGACAGAGCGTCGTGCCGTGGAGGCGTATTTGGGGCCGGCCGGCAAGCGGCCGGTGTGGCCGCTGATTCGGGCTTTGGAGGCAAGCGTGGCCCAACTTGCCGTGGTTCCGGCGCAGGATCTGCTGGAGATTGGCTCGGAGGCGCGGATGAATAAGCCCGCGGTGGCGGCGGGCAACTGGAGTTGGCGCGCACCGGAGGGTAGCTGGAAGCCGGAGCTGGAGGCCCGGCTTGCCGCGATTGCCGAGGTGACCGACCGCGATTGCGATCCGCTCGGCGAGGCGGAGAAAGGGAGGTCGAGCTAGTGAAATCTTGCAGGGTGGCCTGTGTGCCAACAGTAACAAATCCGGGGACCCCAGGCTTAGCCTGAATTATGCGTGAAGTCATATACAGCGAAAGCCTGATGTGCTACAAACATGTTGACTAGACAGCATTTACAGCACAAAAGGACTTTCGCTTGACTGATTTTACTCCGACACCGAGTGTATTGTTTACTGAGCTTGAAAAGCGTCCGGTTTTGTTGGCATTTGATCAGGCGCATGGCAGCAGCGATGGTGGATCGATCCTGCTCTCAGCCGCCAATCGGCGCTTTGGCGATGGTCTGATCGAGAGCCTGAGCGCGTGTCTGGATGCGCGCCGAACTGACCGATGAAACCGAGCATGTTTACGGCGACACGCGTTACGCAGCCAAGAGTTGGAAGCAGGAACGGCGTGTGATCTTCAAGGCCGAGGTGGTCAAAGCCGGCGGCAAGCAGCCGCGCGATAACCCGCGTTTCGTCGTTACCAATATGCAGCAAAGCCCGCAGTGGCTCTACGAAAAGGTCTATTGCCAGCGTGGCGGCGTCGAGAACCGGATCAAGGAACTCAAGGCTCTCGATGTGGATCGCACCAGTTGTACAAACTTCTGGGCCAACCAACCGCGCGCGCCGATGGCGGCTGCGGCCTATGTGTCGATGCAGGAGATTCGCTTGAATGCGGAACTGACAATGCTGGCCCGGGCGCAAGTCTGGACGCTGCGTGAGCGACTGTTGAAACTCGGCGCTCGCGTGGCGGCCTCGGCGCGGCGCATCGTTGCGCGCCTGCCAGAAACGTTTCCATGGCGAAATGATTTTCAGAAGATCGCCGCCGCGCTGGGCGCGACCGCCGGATAACGACTCCGCGAAGGCCGATAACTCAATCGATCAAGAACAGACGCAAAGCCTGTCGGGCATAACCATGCGTGAAATGCGCCGACCTATGCCTGAAAACGACTGAAGGGATGAATCGGCCATCGCTCGGAACAGGCCGAATCAACTTCTTCCCTGAAAAGGCAAAACGCACGCCACCGTTCCGTCAAAATGCCTCTCCTCCGACGCGTTCATGAATGATGTAGGTTAGGGAATTGAACTGGGTCAAGGATCGGGTTCGACGACACACGCTCGAAGCACGACGGCGTTATCCTAAGGCTTAGACAAATGGATTCCGGCAGGATCAACCGCGAAGAGAAGCTCTCCAGCCTCAAGCTGACTGTGGCGCAGTACGGCATTCTGGTCATGATGCTGACGCTGGCTGCCGGCCTGTGGCGGCTTCAGATCCTGGACACGGAGAACTTCCGGCTCCAGGCCGAGCAGAACCGCGTCCGCAAGGAGCCCGTGCTCGCCCCCCGCGGCAAACTCTTCGATCGCGAGAGCCGGCTGGTGGTGGACAACTACCCGTCGATCTCCTGCTTTCTGGTTCGCGAGCAGGGCCGCGACGTGGACGCCGATCTGCCCCTGATCGCCAAGGGCCTCAACCTCGATCTGGAGCAGTTGCGCGCCATGCTGCGCCGCTATCGCGCCGCGCCCGGCTACCAGCCCCTCCCCATCAAGCTGGACGTAACCGCCGACGAGCAGGCGTTCATCGAGGCTCATCGCAACGAGCTGCCCGAGCTGGAGACCATCGACGAAGAGCGGCGGCTGTATCCCCGCGACGGCTTTGCCGCCCACCTCATCGGTTACGTGGGCGAGGTGAGCGAAGAAGACCTGAATCAGTCGCGCTATGCGGCCTACGAGCCGGGCGACGTGGTGGGCAAGGCCGGCGTCGAGGAGACCTACGACGAGCTGCTGCGCGGCCAGGACGGCTCCCGCGACGTGATTGTCGACAGCCACGGCCGCGAGGTGGGCTACCTGCAGAACCCAGCACGCCGTCCCCGGCCAGGACCTCCGGCTGACCATCGACAACGACCTGCAGCGCGCAGCGGAACTGGCGCTGGGCAGCCGCAACGGCGCTATCGTCGCCATGGACCCCCGCAACGGCGAGATTCTGGCCATGGTCTCGCGGCCCAGCTTCGACCCCAACGCCTTCGCCGTGCGCATCAACCGCAGCGACTGGAACCAGCTCATCAACGACCCCAACCATCCGCTGATGAACAAGGCCATCCAGGCCCAGCTGGCTCCCGGCTCAACCTTCAAGATCCTCATGTCGGTGGCCGGTTTGCAGGAGGGCATCGCGCAGGATATGAAGATCAACTGTTCGGGCGGATGGGGACCCTACGGCTTCTTCCACCACTGCGACGAGCACCATGGCGGCGTGGATATTCACAACGCCATTCCATATCTCCTGCGACACGTTCTTTTACATGCTGGGCGACAAGCTGGGCATCGACAGGATCGCCAAATACGCCACGGCCTTCGGTTATGGCCAGAAGACCGGCATCGACCTGCCCGGCGAACTGGCGGGACTGATGCCCTCGGCGCAGTGGAAGCTGAGGAACTATCATGCCCGCTGGTATCCGGACGAGACCCTCGATGTGGCGATCGGCCAGGGCGCGGTCGAGGCTACGCCGCTGCAACTGGCGCGCATCATCGGCGGCATCGCTTCGGGCGGACACATGGTCCGGCCCCACGCCGTCTTTCCCGATCAGCTTCCAGAGGACTTTCGCAAGGCCCTCCTCGATAGTTTCCCCGGATCGGGCGAGGTCAACATTCCCATCGACCCCGACAATTGGGTGACCATCACCGATGGCATGGCGCAGGTGACCGAGCCGGGCTACTTTCACACCGCCGGCTCGGCGCACCTTGAAGGCATCGACTTCGGCGGCAAAACCGGAACCGCCCAGACGATGAGCCACGAGGCTTTGAGCCGCGCGGCCAAAAGCAAGTCCAATTTGCCCAATGTGTGGTTTGTCGGCGTCACTCCGCGCCGCAATCCCGAACTGGTGGTTGCCGTGCTCTGGCAAAATGGTGAGTTCAGCTACTACCCTGCCCGCCTCGGCGCCAGGGTTGTTTCGGCGTATGTTGAGAAGCAGCGCCGGCTGGCAAAGAATCTGCAACCGGCAAAGGCGGCCTGCTCCGGTGGAGATGAGCGCCGTCTGGTCCACCTCCCCTGCCTCCACAGCTGCCGGGAAGAATGGCCAAGCCGGCCGGATACAAGCTGGCACCTTCCTCGTTCAGAACGGCCAGACTGTCGCCGGAAAGGCCGCCAAGCCGGACGCCGCCCCGAAGCCGAAGGCAGCGGCCCAACCCGCAACCGCAGGAAGGGGACAATAGCCCGGATGCGCCGCATCTTGAGTTTCCGTGACTTCGACTGGACGCTGCTGGCCATGGTTCTGGTGCTGTGCGCCATCTCGGTTCTTGAAATCTACTCGGCCACGCTGCACACCAAGTACGCGGGTTACCCCGGCTACTTCAACGATCAAAAGGTATGGATTCCAGGGCGCATGGGCTTCCACACCAAGCAGCTTTACTGGATCGGCGGCGGCCTGGTGGCGATGTTTCTCTTCTCCAAGATCGACTACCACAAGCTCATCGATTTCGTTTCCTGGGCCTACGGAGTTTGCCTGGTGGCGCTGGTTGCGGTTCTGGCGGTAGGACAAAAGGTCCTCGGCGCAAAGCGCTGGATCAAGCTCGGCCCCGTGCATTTTCAGCCCTCCGAGTGGGTCAAGCTGGTGCTGATTCTGGCCGTGGCCCGCTACTTCGCCAACCTGGGCGGGCGCAGCCTGACGTGGAAGGACATCTTCAAGGCCTTTGTGCTGGTCGGCGTTCCCATGCTGCTGGTCCTCAAGCAGCCCGACCTGGGCACCACGCTCACCTACACGCCTATCCTGATCGCCGGACTCTTCCTGGGCGGCATCGACCTTCGCCAGTCCCTGGTGCTGGGCACCTGCGCCCTGGCATTGGTGGCCGGCGTGTGGATGAGCGGCAAGCTGCTCAAGCCCTATCAGAAGGCGCGCCTCACCAGCTTCATCAATCCCGACAGCGACCCCAGGGGCGCCGGCTACCAGCTTCTGCAGTCCAAGATCGCCGTCGGCTCCGGCGGCGTCTGGGGCAAGGGCGCAGCCAAGGGAACCCAGACCCAGGGCGACTTTCTGCCCATCCCCCATGCCGACTTCATCTTTGCCGCTTTCAGCGAGGAGCACGGCTTCGTCGGCGCGGTTTTCGTCCTGCTGCTATACTTTTTCATATTGATGCGTTTGATTCAGAACGCTCAAACAGCCGCAGACCTGTCCGGCTCCCTGATTATCATGGGAGTGGTGGCTGTGTTGACCTTCCAGATCGCGGTCAACGTGGGCATGGTCATCGGTTTTATGCCAGTCACCGGAATTCCTTTACCGTTAATGAGTTACGGAGGATCTTCGGTGTTGTTTACGTTCCTGGCGCTGGGCGTGGCGATGAATGTCCGCATGCGCCGGTTCGTAAACTGACGGCTTCTGGGCCATTGCGGCCGGGAGTTTGTTCGACAGGCTTACCTCTTGCGTTCCCCGGAACTGTTCGGCCCGCAAGAGATCGAGTTTCAAGTAGTTCGCCGGCCAGGTCCGGATGGATCTCGCGCCCGGCAGGAAAGGGTTCATGAGCACGCAGAGACGGGAAAACCGTTGGCAGCGTATAAGTTGCACGCATGGCGCGGGAGTATCCAGGGTCCCCGGCGACAGGTCTTCGTCGCGGGGGTGGAGAGTATCGGGGCACGCAGATACCGCTCCGGTCGCGCAGCACGGTGGTGCACAAGCCAGGGTTGGAACGGCCCCGCCAGCAGCAACGGCATGGTTGGCCACAAACTCTCTGCAATCGGGTTACCGCACCATACAGCTCGTTCAGCTTGTTCGGATTGTTCGGATTGTCCAGTTTGTTCCGTTTGTTATGCTTGTAGAATTCATCTCGCGTTTGGCGGTTCCATTTGCCGGGCGAGAGAAGCAGGACAGACGCCACACTTCGCGCCGCGCGCCGCCCTCCAGGGCGGCCCTCGGCGCGGCAACCGGCACTCTAGCGGCTCTTCGGTCATCCCTCTCGCTCATCCCCTCCCCTTCCGGTCTCGCGCGTCTCCATCCCGCCTTGCCGCAGTTCCCAGCAGGCAAACGCCGCTGGACGGAAAGGTACGATGGCAAAGGAAATTTGCATCTCCAGCACGCCGCATGAGACGCGGCTTGCAATTCTTGAAGACGATCAACTCGCGGAAATCTACTACGAACGCGAAAACGAGTACACCCTGGCCGGGTCGATTTACAACGGCCGCGTCACCCGCGTCCTGCCCGGCATGCAGTCGGCTTTTGTGGACCTGGGCCTGGAGCGCGACGCCTTCCTCTATGTAACCGACTTCATGGAGCTGGAAGACGCGGAAGAGACCGACGAGCTCGAAAAGGCCGCGGCTAGCGGCGGCAATCAGCCTCCCCGCGAGGTCCGCCACAGCCCCGCGGCAGACGGCAATGGCAGCCGCGGTGAAGCCCGCCCCCAGCGCCCCGGCCAAAAACCCGATCAGAGGCAGGAACCCCGGCCGGAACGCCAAGCTCAAGACCGGCCAGCCCCCGATCGCCAGCCCAAGGAACGCCGTTTGGCCGTCGAAGCCATACCCGACGCCGCCGACACGACGCCTCAGTCTTCGTTCGTCTCCGAATCGACCGCCGACACCCAGGACGACTCCACCGAACCCGGCGCCAAGCGGTGGCGGGGACGCCGCCGCCGTCGCGGCGGCCGCGGCGGCTCAACCGGCGCCCCGGAAAGCCAGACCGACGCTGGCGGTTCCGAGGAGTCTGCGGAGAACTACGCTGAGGCGCCAACGGAGGCGGAGATCGCGCCGGTCATTCAAGCCGCCGGGGCCTACGGCGATGCTGCGCCGCCCAAGGGCGCCGCGGCGCTCGCTCAGCAACTCGAATGGGAAGCAGCCGCCGCACCCCGCGCCAGCCGGACGCCCACTCCGTTCGTTCTTCCCGGCGAATCGCTCTCGAAATACGGCGGCGCTCCGGAAGATGAAGCTCCCAAATTCGTCGCCGCGGCAGGTCCAGCCCCAACGGCCCATCCTGCCAGCATCTTCAAGCCTGCGACACTGATTGAAACACCCATCGAGTGGGACGGCAGCGGCCTCCTCCCCGGCGAATCGATCTCGAGGCACCGCGCCCGCCAGACCGAACCCGAAGCGGAAAGCGAAACGCAGCCCTTCCAAGCCGATGCCGTCCAGGAGAGCAGCGAGGCCCCCGGCGCCTTCGAGGAGGAAGAGCCCGTCCCGGAGCGCTCCGGGGCAAGCCCCTCATCTGCCGCTGGGTCAGCCGCGGAAGACCGCTTGGTGGAGGAAGAGGAGTTGGCCGAGGAAGAGTCCCTCAAGCCCGTCGAAAAAGCTCAGGCTGCGGAAGACCACCTCGTCGAGGAAGACCAGTGGGTCGAGGAAGAGTACCTTAAGCCCTCCGGAGAAACCCCCGTCGAAGAGCAAGCCGCATTGGCGCCCAAACCGTCCGCGACCGCGGAAGAGCCGGCGATTTCGGCCCCCGTCCAGGAAGCCGATCGGGTCGAGGCGGCGATCGAAGAGCCAACGGCTTCTGTGGTAAGTGAACCGCCGGCAAGCGCCATCGTTGCGCAGGATGAGACTGCGGAGGCGCTTCCGGCCGATGCGCCTGGCGCCACAGAAGCCGGGCAACAAGAACCTGCGTCCATCGTGGATATTCAAGAGCCCGACGCCGGGAAACCTGTTTCAGTTGAAGCCGGGACACCTGAGTCGCCAACCACGGATCCCCCGGCCGCCGAACCCGCGGAGCAGGAATTGGATGCAACCGCCTCGCATAGCCTCGATCCGCTGCCTCCCTCCGGCTTCCGTCTCTTTGGCCTGGGCGGCAAGAAAAAGGCCGAAGAACCGGCGCCCGCACCCGTTAATCCGCCGGCCCAGCCAGCCTCCGTGCCCTCGGTCTCCGCTTATGCTCCAGGCGCCGGCGTGGTTGAGGAAGAGATCATCGAAGAAGAAGAGTTCGACGCTCCCCGCCATCGCCACGGCAAGGCGGAGGAACACGACAAGGATGAATTTGAAGAGGAGACGCTGCCTCCGCAGATGCGCACCGGCGACCTGGGCGAAATGCTCCAGGAGGCGCACCTCGATCATCGCATCCAGTTGAACTTCGACGGCAAGAACGGAGAGGACGACGAACCCTTCGACGAGGACGAGGACGAGGACGCCGCAGCGGACCAACCCGCCGCCGTCGAAGGCCAGCTCCCGGCGAAAAGGCTTCGCGACCGCGGGGCAGGCGGCCGCCGCGGCCGCGGGCCGCAGGGCAATCGCCGCGGCGGGCCCTCGCGCCGCTCCATGCAGACCTCCGATATGCCCATCATCAGCGATCTGCTCAAGCCGGGGCAGGAGATTCTGGTGCAGATCGCCAAGGAGCCCATCGCCAAGAAGGGCGCGCGCATTACCTCGCACATCGCCCTGCCGGGACGCTTTCTGGTGTTCATGCCCACCGTCACCCACATCGGCGTCAGCCGCAAGATCGCCTCCGACGAGGAGCGCCAACGGCTAAAGCGGGTTCTGGTCCATGAGCGCGGAGAAGCGCAGGGCGGTTTCATCGTCCGCACCGCCGCCGAGGGCGCCTCGGAAGAGGATTTGCGCACCGATCTGCGCATGCTCCTCAATCTGTGGACCGAGATCAAGAAGCGCTCCGAAGAGTCCAAGTCCCCAGCCCTGATCTACCACGATCTGTCGTTGATCGAGCGCATTCTCCGCGACCAGGTCAGCTCCAACTTCTCCTCGATCTGGGTGGATTCGGAGACCGATTACGAACGCATCGTGCGCTTCCTCAACCGCTTTTCGCCGAGCCTCGTGCGCCGCGTCAAGCTCTACACCAAGGAAACGCCGCTCTTCGAGCAATTCGGCATTCAGGATGAGATCGCGAAGGCGATGCGCTCCAAGGTCTGGCTGAAGAGCGGCGGCTCCATCGTCATCAACCAGACCGAGGCGCTGGTGGCCATCGACATCAACACCGGCAAGTACGTGGGCAAGTCGGCGCGGCTCGAAGACACCATCGTCAAGACCAACCTCGACGCCGTGCCGGAGATCGTCCGCCAGATTCGCCTGCGCGACCTGGGCGGCATCATCGTGATCGACTTCATCGACATGGACGACCGCAAGAACCGCTACAAGGTGATGGCCGCCCTCGAAGAGGCGCTCAAAAGCGACCGCGCCCCCACCAAGGTTCTCCAGTTCAACGACTTCGGCCTGGTCGCCATCACCCGCAAGCGCGTCAAGCAATCGCTCGAGCGGACCCTCTCGGTCCCTTGCCCCACCTGCCAGGCCACCGGCATGGTCAAGAGCCCGACGACGGTCTGCAACGAGATCTACACCGAGCTGCGCAAGATGAAGAAGCACTTCGAGGGCGCCGACGTTCTTCTGCGCGTCAACCCGGAGACCGTCAAGGTGCTCAAATCCAACAACGCCCGCTGGCTCAACGAATTCGAGGAGCTGATAGGCAAGAACATCCTGGTCAAGAGCGACGCGACCCTCCATCCCGAGCAGTTCGACATTCAGGGCTGAACGCAACCAAACCACAGCCAGCAGCAACGGCCGGAGCTACTCTCCGGCCGTTGCTGTTCGTGCTCAATCCAAAGGTATATATTGATAGAAAATAGGCAGACCTTTATTTCGAAGCACGGTGAGGAAATCGTTCGAATCACTGTCGAGACGTGCTTGAGAAACTACCACTAGCCTTTGCGCCACCACACCACCTCTTCTATATGCATACTCAAGCAATTGCGGAAGCGCCTCTCTGATGGCATGTCTTGCGAGCAATGCAGGTTTGATTTCGAAGAAATCATATTGTCCTGACTGAGAAAGACTAACTAAGTCAATTCTTCCACCATTACCGCTCGGAATCTCATCACCGAGTATAATGTTTGGAGTGCTTTCTCTTAATGCCTCGCAGAGTCTGGCTTTAATTTGGTTTGACCGTAGTTCCACGCTGATTAACCCCTGCGTCAAACCTCTTGAGGTCGCCGCGCTGCCTAGCGTGATACCTTCATGAAAAGCGAACCGCGAATCGACAGATAGAATATCAGGAAGATCGCCGGTTTCGGACTGCGTTTCTACAAAACAATAAAGCGGAAGTAACATATCGAACGTATGGACGATTTCAGAAATATCGATTGATTCTGTTGGGACCGCCTTTCCCATGAAGATAAAATTACCCAATTCCACTTCACTATCTATGATGGATCGAACTGCCGTATCGGATTTTGTAATAATTCCTTTACGCGATATCCACATCCTATAGGAGTCAAGTTCTCTGGCATTGAGGTTAACATAAGCATTAAAACGATCAATCTTTGGTCGAAAAAGCGCGATGTCGGTCATAGATCGACTAGTCTCTAATGAGAAGGCAACGCCAAATCTAAATCGCTCAAGTTCCTTTTCTGGTCAGTGCTAAGTTCCCTCTGTCTCATGCGGCGATCTCCGCGGCGCAGTTGTTGGATTGCGAGGCGTTGTTGTGCTCCGTGTAGCGGCGGAGAACAATTCTCAGTTTGTGCGGGAGCGCCGCAGCCTGGAGAAATTCCGGCAGTGTCGCGCGCAGCGCGCAGGCCACGACCAGTTCCGAGGGTGGCATCGCGGGATTCATGGTGCGCAACCAACTGCGGAAAAGGCGCCAGACCTCGGCCATGTGATTCAATGCCAGGTGCTGAAGTAGCCCCTGCGCGACGCAGCCCAACTGCACATGCAAGTGAAATGCATTCATCTTGCGGCAGACGGCGTCGCGGTAAGTTTGGCTTTCTCGGTGCAGATACTGGTCGCCCTGTCCGCGGCGGCGCGGTTTCATGTCGGCCATCCAAAAGTGGTATGCGTAACTTCCTACTACATGCACGGCTTGCCGGAAGCCTAGCTCGATTTTGAAGCGGTAGCCATAGAGCAGGACGATCTCAAGCGGCTCCAGAGTCAGATCGGTGGCCAGCAGGAAGATCGTGCCGCGCATCGGATGACAAACTATGACGAAGCGCACCAGCCGTCCCGCCGGCCGCCACAGGAGATCGATGGCGCGATAGCGCAGCGTAACATTCTGCTCGCCGTAGACGGGGCTTGGAGCGCAGATAAACCGGCTCTCGTCGCGGGCCAGATCCTTGAGCTTCACTTTTTCGCCGTAGAGCCTTGGCCGTCCGCGGCGACGGCGCGCGGGCACCTGCGCAGGCCAGTAGGCCACTGCGTTCGACTTGGCGCGGGTGACGAGTTGATGTCCCTGGCCGAGTAACTTCGTGATCATCTTTCCCGAGGCGTAGTAGGCATCGGCGACCAGCAGCAGTTTGCGATCGACGATGCCAGCCAGAGAAAACAGCAGCAAGGCCAACTTATCGAGCAGGGTGCGCGTGTCCCGGTTGGACCAGATCAACCCCTCGTGAATGCGCGAGACCAGCGGCACGGCGGCGACGTGGCCAGGCCCCTGGACCAGTAAACTGACGGCCTGAAAGCTATGGCCCATGATGTAGTCCGGCTTCGAGTTACTTGCCGACTGCTGATGGAGCAGCTTGACGGCGGGCATCTTGCGGCCTTCTTTGGGAGCCTTGATGCCATCGGCCAGGCAAACCAGCCGCTCACCCACGGCGACGGGCTGGAAGAGTCGCAAAC
Organism: uncultured Acidobacteriaceae bacterium; assembly: GCA_963799145.1. Classification (GTDB taxonomy): domain Bacteria; phylum Acidobacteriota; class Terriglobia; order Terriglobales; family Acidobacteriaceae; genus Telmatobacter. The sequence continues at coordinate 31,320 of CAWCWQ010000047.1, forward strand.
ACAGCCGCGCCCAGCAGGCGGTGAGCGCGTCAAGATCCAGGGCGCGGCTATGAAACAGGTGCAGGAAGCGCCGATAGCCTCGGTTGCCGAAGCCGAAGAGGCGAACCAGGCTGGTGACGCCGGCCCGCTCCGGGCGGCAGCAGAGGCCGACCAGGACCAGAATCGTCCAGAGGAAGGTAAGGAATCTTCTGCAGGCCGGACGCAGAGCGCGCACGGCATCGAACCAGGCGATCCAGAGGGGCATAATATCGATGCAAGCACGATAGCCGATAGCCGTACAGTGCTAGCGGTCACACGACTCGCAAATCGGCATCCTTGGCGTTATGCTTTTAATCAATGACAATCTCCAGGGAAAAGCTCTTGCTCCGGCAAATCGAGAGGGTCAAGGGGCAACTGGCCGCGCTCGGCGAGCTGCGTCCAGGCAGTCTCTCGACCCAGTACAACGTCTGCGGCACCCCCGGATGCCGGTGCAAGGCCACGCCGCCTGAGAAGCACGGCCCCTATTATCAGATAAGTTTTACGCGCAAGGGAAAGAGCAGCTCGAAGTTCGTGCGCAAGGAAGACCTCAACACCGTCCGCCGGGAACTGAAGAACTACGAGGTCATGAAGACGCTCATGGACCGCTGGATCGAGATGGCCACCGAACTATCCAACCTCCGCCTGGCCAACAAGCGATCCTGATTCCAGCAGAGAACTGGGCACTGTCCAGTTCCTTTTCTATTCCTATGTTGAATTGAAGTTCTTCTCTTCCACCGGTATGAAATGCCCAGCCTTCTTCATCGTTCACGCTTTGCTTTGATACATCGAAGATCACCGAGCGAGCATTCCGCATCCTTTTTAATCGTTTGCGAAGCTCTTGAAATTTCCCAAAATCAAAAGAGCTTGCGACTTCATTGATTGCGGTTGCAATGGCGCTTATTCTTGTCATCTATCCATCTTTCTCTTGGCTTGGAGGGAGCGAAGGCGCTCGTTGGAGCTCCCGGGCGGCGCAGGCGAGTAAACAGCCCAGCCAATGCAAACCCGTCGAGAAAAGAAGTGATAATGCCTCTCGCCATATGACCCTCGCTTTCAATTAGACGCCCGAACCATAATAAAATCAATCCACTTCTGTCGGATCACCAGGGCAATCGCATTTGGAATTCCTTGACCAACGAATTGGCTCAAGAGCCTCGCACATGCCTACCCCGCATCCCCTCCAGCTTACCGGTCGCGGCTACCAAGTCTAGCGACGCCGCCAGAAGCAATCCCCGCCCGCGGTTGCGCTTTACCGGCAGGGAGTTGTATGGTGCGGGCTATGCACTGGACGACTCCGGAAGAACGCACGAACCTCGGTCAGGCGCGGCGCAAGCAGGTTGGCCGCCAGGCACACGGCGAACTCAACCCCAAAGCGCGCAAGACCCCTCCGCCCGAACTGCTCGAGCGCTCAATGCGCGGCCGCATTCCGGCGCTCATCAAGCTCAAGTACGAGCTGATGGCGGCCTCGCCCTTCGGCTACTTTCGCGGCGCAGTGCCGGTGATGGCCGCGGACCTGGCCGTGCTGCCCTCCACCGGCATCGTCAGCCAGCTCTGCGGTGACGCCCATGTGCGCAACCTAGGCGCCTACGCCGCTCCCGACGGCCGGCTGACCTTCGACATCAACGACTTCGACGAGACCATCCGCGGCCCCTTCGAGTGGGATCTGAAGCGCATGGCCGCATCGCTGGTGCTGGCCGGGCGGGAGTCCGGCCACAAGGACGCCTCCGCGCGCCAAGCCGTGGAGAAGTGCATCGAGCGCTACACCGGCCAGATGCGCGCCTTTGCCAAGATGCCCGGCCTTGAAGTGGCGCACTTTCAGGTGCATCGCCTGGGTCAGGTCGCGCCGGTCCACGCGGCGCTGATGAAGGCCGAGCGCTCCACGCCCCAGCACACGCTGGAACAGCTCACGGAGCCCGGAGCGAAATCGGCGGCAGGCAAGCCCGCCGCGCCCCGCCGATTCAAGGAGTTGAAGCCCACGCTGACCCCCGTCACCGCTGCCCAGGCCCGCGCCGTGCTGGCCTCGCTCGCACCCTACAGCGAAATGCTTGAGCCGCAGCGGCAGCACCTTCTATCCTTCTATCGCCCGGTCGACGTGGCCTTCAAGGTGGTGGGAACCGGTTCCGTGGGCCTGCGCGACTACTGCATTTACTTTGAGGGCAACGGCCCTGCCGACCCGCTCTTCCTGCAAATCAAGGAGGAGCCGCCCTCGGCGTACACGGCCTATCTGCCCGATGCGCGCCCGCCCCTCCACAACGGCCAGCGCGTGGCCGAGGGCCAGCGGGCCATGCAGTTGCAGTCCGATCCCTTCCTGGGCTGGACGCACATCGGCGGACGCCAGTACCTGGTCCGCCAGCTCAACGATCACAAGGGTTCCATCGATCTTCCCGACCTGGCCGGCGCTGGCCTGCAAGCGTATGGCGAGGTCTGTGGCGAACTGCTGGCGCGCGGCCACGCCCGCTCCGGCGACCCGCTGGTCATCGCCGGTTACCTGGGCAGCGGCGACGGCTTTGCCGAGGCGCTGGCGAAGTTCGGCTCCCTTTACGCCGACCAGACCGAAAAGGACTGGGAGGGGTTGCGCCGCTCGCGCAAAGTCCCGGCAAAGTCGAAAGCCCAAAAGGGATCTTAGGAGGCTCGCATGAACCGCCGCACCTTTACACAAACCCTGGCCTCGGCCGCATTGAGCGCCGTTGTCGCCCCGCTCCATGCGGCGCCCGCGAGCGCTGAATCCTCCCCGAAGGCCGCGCCGTTTCCGCTGTCGGTCATGCTCTGGACGGTCTTCACCGATCTGCCCTTCGAGGAGCGGCTGGCCAAGGTGGCCGAGGCAGGCTACAGCAACGTTGAGTTGGTGGGCGAATACAGCAAGTGGTCCGCCGCCGACTTTGCCCGCGCCAACGCCGCGCGCAAGCGGCTGGGCATCGAGTTTGACGCGACAGCCGGCCTGGCTCACGGCATAGCCGAACCGGCCAGCCGCGAGGCGCTGCTGGCCGAGCTAACTCAGGCTCTTGCGCCCATGGAGACCCTCGGCTGCCCGGCGATGATTCTCCTCTCCGGCAACGTGGTTCCTGGGCTTTCGCGATGGGCGCAGCACCGAAGCTGCGTCGAAACCCTCAAGCGCGCCGCCGCCCTGGTCGAAGGCCGCCAGATCAACGGCCAGCCGGTGCGCCTGCTGCTCGAGTGCATCGACCCCGAGGAGAATCCGCGCTACTTTCTCACCTCCGCGGCCGAGGCCATCGAGGTGGTGCGGCAGGTCAATCATCCCCAGGTCCAGTTTCTCTACGACCTCTTCCACGAGCAGATCGCCGAGGGCAACCTGATCGAAAAGCTGGAGAAGCACATCGATGTGATCGGCCTTATCCATGTAGCCGATGTCCCCGGCCGCCACGAGCCCGGCACCGGCGAGGTCAACTACGTCAACATATATCGCAAGCTGGCCCAACTGAACTACAAACGCACGGTGGCCATGGAGTTCCATCCCACCGGCGACCCGGTAGCCACGCTACGCGCAGCAAGGGCGCTTGCCCTCAGCGCGGGGGCGATTTAAGGGTTTCTATTGATCGGGCCAGAATGCAGTCCAGTCTCGTGTCCTATCATAGTTTTGATTTCTGTGCTTAATGGCGCAGAATTGGTTCAAGTTGGGAGGTCCAAGTGACTCAACCAAGTGTACGTACGGCGCGCGCAACGGATGACACCGAGCGACTTCTCCTCGACGTTCACCTATACGAATACCAGACATTAACGACCCGCGCTACATACTACATCGTGATGGGAACTTCTACTTGGCCGCTGATTATCTCCTTCATCGGGTTTCTTGCGACCGTTTCGCACAATCTCCCCGAACAAGAATCCTCAAGATATGGATTCTTTCTATTCTGGTGGACAGGCTCACTCGGTGCTCAGTTGGCATTAATCTTCTGGACATTCCTTGTTTGTGAGCAATACAAGACCATACTTTACATTGAGACGAGGTTACGGCCACTTGTTCAGAACCTTGTGCGCACACCTGACTTTTGGCTGTATGAACAGAAACTGAGAGACCGGACGCGGCTGAAGAAGTGGCTGGAACTCCAAACAGAGTTATGGATGTTAGCCGCAATTCTTGCGGTCGCCTTGTATCGAGTCCTTTGGTTTCATCGGTTCGATCTCTTCGATTGGGTTGGGCTGGCGATGAACCTCGTCGTGCTCGTACCACTTTCCCTGCTGGCTAGGTCGGCTGCGATGATCCGACAAAACTGGGAGCGCTGAGCTTTTCGGGAACAGTTCGAGTATCTGGGCCCTTGGCAATTGGGGTACTCTGTTCAAGACCGTTGGGGCGGGGGTGGGATTCGCAGTCGCGTTCCAATCGTGAAGAATCATTGCCGCCGGTAAACGTCGTAGGCCGTGAGCCGGGCGTAGGGCTTGAAGTCGCCCAGCAGAGCCTTCATCGTAGCTCCGCGCTGCGGCGTTACGTCCGCCTTGATCTGCAACTCGCGCTTCACGATTAGCCAGCGAATGTTGCGCGCGCGCGCCAACTCCAAAGTCTGAGCAGGGGAGTAGGGGTCGGTGGCGGGGTCGAAGAGCAGCACCGGGAATTGCGGAATGCGGCCGGTGGCGAAGTAGAACGGGTCCTCTCCGGGAAGCAGGATCAGCCCGTCCGAGGCAGGGATGTTGGCCGCGGCAAATCGCAGCAGCTCTTCAAAGTCGGGCAAATAGGGTCCGGGCATGGCCATTCCCTTGAGCTGCGGCAGGGTCGAATGCGCCGCCGGCCCATCCGGCAGGTTGACGAACGACAGGCGATCTTCGCTGGCTGTGTAAAGCCCACCGCAGAGCAGCAGGGTCGCGGAGATCACAGCGGCCAGCGCCGGCGCAAGCAGATTGTGGCGAAGGTCCAAATCGCCGAAGAACTTCCCTCGGGGGCTAAAGCCCAGCGATGATTCCATTGCGTTTGTGGCACCCTTCGGCAGGCTCAGGGCAGGCTTAAAGTCGCGCCCTTTCAAAACTCGATATTCACCCCCAGCTGTCAAGCTCGCCAGAAACGCGATCGTCTCGGCGGCCAGCAGGACGAGCAGCGGCCAGATGGCGTAGGTCGATCCCCAAAGCTGCTGCGAGAGCAGGGTTCCGTGGATGGCCGCCAGCAGCGCCGCGGGCACGAGAGCGTGATCGATCTGCCCGCGGACGAGATAGAAAAGCGTGAGCGCGGCAGAAAGGACGAGCACCAGCGGCCACAGCGCCAAAAGACTGCTCGCGCGGTCGTCGGCATCGTCGGAGAGAAACAGCGCAAACACGGTGAAGAGAAACGGCGCAGCCAGCAGCACCAACGCAAGCACCCTCGCCCACAGGGCCAGCGCCCACCGGCTGCGCAACAGAAACAGCGCAGAGCCCACGCAAGGCAGCGTCCACAGCAGCGACGGCTCCAGATAGATGCCGAGCATATCCTTGAAGCCCGGCAGCCGGCGCTCCATGGCAAAGCGGATCGTCCAGTGAAGATAGTTGCCGAGGCCGACGGTGAATTGGAGCAGCAGAGCGGCGGTCAGGACGGTTGCGGCCGCGCCCGCGAGGACCGCCGCCAGAGCGGGAATGCTCGCGGCGGCGCGGGAGTCGCCAGGGTGGCCGATGAGCCTCGCTGCGATCATCAGCAGGATCACCGCAACCGCGACGGCCAGCAGCGGCAGACCGATGTTCTGCTTGAAGAAGAGCGGCAGCGCAACCCCAACGCCCGCCGCGAAGGGAAGCAGCAAAGACCTGATTCCAGCCTTAGGGAGGGCAGAAGTCCACGCCTCCGGGGCTAAAGCCCTCGTTGGTTTTGCGGCACTTACGGCACGACTGAAGTCGTGCCCTTTCAAATCCGCTGCACTCGGCGTCAAGCGCTGTAGGAGAAGAATGGCAACCAGAATCGAGAAGGCGCTGTCGCAGTCGTAGGAGGGTAGGGGCAGAATGCTGTAGATCCCCAGCACGGTGAGCGGGACGGCCAGCAGAACGGAAAGCGTCCACGCCGCGGCCACGCGCCCCCGCAATGTTTGCAGGGCGATGCGCCAGGCCAGCACCGTTCCCAGGCCGCCCACCACGGCGACGTAGACCACATTGTGCCAGTAGACCCGCCCGGTGAGGCGGATGATGGCGGCTTGAATCAGAAACGTCAGCGGCGCATGAACGAAGGGGAAGTCGCGATATGGCGTCTGCCCCAGCGAAAAGCGGACGCTGCTGTCGAGCGTATAGCTCAGATCCCATAGCACGACGAGATGCGCATCCTGCCAAAGCACCATGGCCGCGGTGCCCAGAAAAAGGCCCGCGGCGGCAATCCAGTCGCGCAGTCTCCAGCGGCCATCGCGCAGCGGAGCTTCGAGTTGGTCTTTCAGGCGTTCGGGCATGGTCTGCGCGCGTTCGGAATCGGGTTGCCGGCCGGATCGCGGATTCGCCTGAAGCCGCGAACGATCCGGCATAGGCTTCATTCTATCTACCTGACTTCACTGGCTCCGTCCGGAGCGCTATCGAAGAGCTATAGCGCTCAGGCGGCTGTCCAAGACCCGCTCATAGCTTTCGATGACCGGCTCCGGAATCTCCACATGCGGCAGAAAGTTGCGACCCAGCGGCCCATAGCCATCATGATTGTCCCGCAACCGCCCGATCTCCCCAAGGATGAGCGCGAGGAATCGCTCCATGGTCCAGGTTCCCTCCGCCTGGCCGGCCAGGAATCGCGGCAGCCCATCCGGCCCCGGCTCGACCTGCGGAACAAAGACCGCATGGCTCAGCGCGCCCGCCTCCCATCCGGCAATCTCCGCCTCGTGCGCCCAGGTGACCATCGATCGGCGCTGCATCGTCGGATCCTGAAGGATCAGGGTCGGTCCCTTCCGCCGCGCATCCTTCAGCATTTGCAAACTGTAAAGGGCATTCTCCGCCGAGTTTGTTGACCGGTTCTCGACCAGAATCCGGTCTGCCGGGATTTGAAACGCGGCCCGCGCCACCGCTGCATACATCTCGGCTTCCGCCATCGTCTCCCGGACCAACCCTTCAGCCAAAAGGCCGCCGTAGCTGGAAAGCCGCAGATTGTCGTAGAGAAGCTGAGTCGAATGGCCCGCGCCGCCAGAGAGCAGGAGTACTGCTCCCGGCGACCGCAGCGTCAGCGCGCATGCGGCGGTCAACGTCGCAATCACCTGGTTGCCAAGCAGGGAAATCACTGCAAGGCCGCTCAGAACCTCCGGCCCCGGACCTCCTCCGCCGAAGTCGTCGAGGGCAAGATAGGCGCTGATGAGGTTGACGTCACGGCAAAGCCGATCGATCTCGTGGGGCATGGCTCAGATTCTAACCTCACGCCAGCCCGATCGCGTCCGCGCCCCCTCCCCTCGGGGATGTTCAGCGCTGGTTTCATCCCAGCGGCACCAACCCAGCTGGGATCGGCCTTCGGGCTGGCGTGTTCACCAACCGGATCGCCCCCGGCGTCGCGGAAAGGGTAAACGTCGTCCTGCTGGCGTCAATGCGCACCAGCAGGTTCTTCTGGTCGAATGTAAGGGCAAAGTTTTGCATGGGGCAGGCGCCGAAGTTGGCCAGAGGAAATGCGGAGAGGATCTCGACAAACGGTCTGGGAAAGCTGTATCTCCCCAGTTGCACGGTCGAAGCGAGCTTGGCCGCCTTCACTTGAAAGCGGGTCGCAAAGGACTGCCCGTTGGCGTATACGACCGGCTTGACGGCAAACTTCAATCGTGAGGCAAGGTCTTCGGGCAGGCTCAGGCCGTCGCCGCCGGAGTCGAGCTGAGTTTCGATCCGCATTCCGTCTATGAACAGAGTGGCGATCGGCACTCCATCCGGCATGCGAAAGGCCAGCACCGAGCCTCCCCCGTCCGGCGCCAGCGCTCCGGGCGTGAGGGTCAATCGCCGGTTGGGGTAATCCAGCGTGAGCAGGTAGTCGCGAAAGAGGGTAAAGCCTAGAAGTCCCTGGCACGAGCCGTCATCGCCCGCCAGCGAATGACGGATCGCTTTTACCCCGGTGAACTCCACTCCCGCAATCTGTAGGGATTGAATCAGGACGACAGGAACGTCTTTCAGGCCCCTGCCGCTGGGATCGGTGAGCCCTGTCCGCCCCGCCGGAGGGAGCTCAAGCCGATCAGCCAGCTCTGGAGTAATGAAAGCCTGGCCGCCCGTTCCCGTATCGACGACGAACCGGAAGGGTCCCTTCCCATTCACCGTCACCATTACATAAGGCTTGCCGTGGACGACTTCCATCTGAGTGGAACGCAATCCGTTCTGAGCAGCCAGCGAGACGGTGGCGAGAGCCAGCAACGACATCCAAACGCCGCCGACCATTGCAAGGAATGCCATGGAGCCTCCTTTCGCACGTTCTTCAAACCAGCCAGGCCCAGAGTTCTTTCCCGTTCGCCGGAGAATGATCGATCGGACGAGTCCGGCCCTGGCCAGGAGATGCGGCGGCCACTGGGAATCTTCTGGTGTGCTCAGCCCCGGACCTCTGTGACGTGGATGGTACGCAGGAGCCAGATGGATTGCATCGTTAAATTAACGGTTTGATAGGTCTCGGCTGGCTGTAACCCCCTGAACGGCTCCCGCTCTACAATGAATTCGTATGCCCACAACCGTCCGTTCGCACGCCAAGATCAATCTGGGCCTAGCGATCGGAGGGCTGCGCCCGGATGGATTCCATGCGCTGGCTACGGTCTATCAGACCCTGGAACTGCACGACCTGGTAACCGTTACAGCCCATCAGGCCGGAAATACGGCGCTTCAAGTCACCTCGAACGACCGGCGCGTCCCTACCGACAGCCGTAACACCGCATGGAAGATGGTCGCGCTGGCGTTGGAGGCGCTCGACCTGTCAGCGGAAGTGGAGATACACATCGAGAAGCGGTTGCCGGTGCAGGGCGGTCTGGGCGCGGGCTCGGCCAACGCGGTGGCCGCGCTGATAGGGCTGGAAGCGGAGTTGGGAATTGGGGATGAGGGTAGTCACCCAGGTATCGAGAGCGAGGCCTGGAGCGCCCAGCATTGGTTGTCGCGCCGTATGGAGATCGCCGCCCAGGTCGGCTCCGATGTGCCGCTGTTCCTGATTGGTGGAACGGTGCTGGGCGAGGATCGCGGCCAGAAGGTCCAGCTGCTGCCTGACATCGAACCCGTCTGGTGCGTTGTCGCCACGCCAGAGATCGGCGTCTCCACGCCGCAGGCCTTTCGCGACTGGGACGCGCTCGCGGCCGCCGAGGGTTTGACCGCCGAGGCCAGTACAGTTAAACTAAATGAGTTGAGCCGCGCCTATGCCAGCGCCTTTGCGGGAGCGATCCCGCCGGGTGGGCAGGGAACAGGCTCCTCCGGTGTCCTCTCAAGTGGAGAGGACCGGGCCGGACCCGCAGAGTCCGCGCTTGTCCGCACCGGGATCAGTAGCTGGATTGGAAACGACTTCGAGCGTGTCGTCTTTCCCCAGCATCCCTCCCTTGCAGAGATCAAGCGCATTCTTTTGGGCCACGGCGCGCCGGAGGCAGCCTGCCATGCCTCGCTGTCCGGGTCCGGCTCGGCGCTCTACGGGTTGTACCGGACCCTGGGAGATGCGGAGGCAGCGCGCGAACGCTTGCGAATGGCCGGAGTTGCGAACCACTTGACCCGCACCCTGCCGCGCGCAAAGTACTGGCGCGAGATGCTGTTGCAAGAGCCAGTTTGACAGGCGGCCGTTCAGCGAGAGAGACTCGCCGGCGGTTGCGAAGTTGGGCGATCGTCTAATGGTAGGACAGTGCCCTTTGGAGGCACTTGTCCAGGTTCGAATCCTGGTCGCCCAGCCAAAGTTTCGAATACAAGCCCCGGCAAGCAGCCAAAGCAAACCAGCTTGGAGGTGCACGGAGATGGAAGCGGAAGCGTTGACGATGACGATGACAGTGGGCAGTGCAACAGAGGACGGCGGTCAGGCCGCGGCAAAAGAGGCCGCGCAGTTTGCAGCCTCCGATGCGGCAACGAAGGCGAGGGATGCCAAACTGGCGCCCGAGCGCAAGCGCAGCCGCAGCCTGAGCGAAGACAAGCGCTTCAAGCTCATCAGCGGCTCGGCCAACCGGGCGCTGGCCGAGGAGATCGGCACCCACATCGGCGTCAAGGTCAGCGACGCCAAGCTACAGCGCTTCGCAGACGGCGAGGTTTACTTCCAACTGCTCGATAACGTCCGCGGCGTGGATGTGTTTGTTGTACAGCCTACCTGCTATCCGGTCGATCAGAACCTGGTGGAGCTCCTGGTAATGATCGATGCGCTCAAGCGGGCCTCGGCGGGGCGGATTACGGTGGTGGTGCCGTATTACGGCTACGCCCGCCAGGATCGCAAGGATCGCTCCAGGGTGGCCATCAGCGCCCGGCTGGTCGCCGATCTGATGACCACAGCCGGCGCCAACCGCGCGCTCTTCGTTGACCTGCACGCCGCGCAGATTCAGGGCTTCTTCAACATTCCCGTCGATCATCTTTACGCCAGCCCGGTGCTGGTGAGTTATTTCCGCGAGCTTGCGCTGCCCAACCTGACGGTGGTCTCGCCGGACGCCGGCGGCGTGGAGCGGGCGCGTTTCTTTGCGCAGAAGGTTGGCGCGCCCCTGTCCATCGTGGACAAGCGCCGCATCGACTTGAATGTCGCCGAAGTAATGAACGTGATCGGCGATGTGGTGGGGCGAACCTGCCTCATCCTCGACGACATGATCGACACCGCAGGCACACTGGTGAAGACGGTGGATGCCCTCTTCGATGCCGGAGCGGTTAAAGTCTACGCCTGCGCCACCCACGCCGTGCTTTCCGGGCCCGCCATCGACCGCATCGCCAACTCCAGACTGGAGCAGGTGGTTGTGACCAACACCATTCCGCTGCGCGAGGCAGCGCAGAAGTTGCCCAAGATCAAGGTGCTCTCCATCGCCGGCCTGGTAGGCGCGGCCATCGAGAACATTCACATGGAAACCAGCGTGAGTACGCTGTTCAGCTAGAGGCAGCTATTAGCCCTTAGCTATTAGCTCTCAGCTGGTTTTATCGAATGATTGGCCTTTGCAATTGAGCAAAGGGAAGAGACGCGATGGATTGGTGATTGAATCAATTCGTCTGATGCCAGCAACAAGCAGCTAGCAGCTAGAAGCTGCTTTTCACAAAGGGAGCGGAGCAAGTCCATTTGGCGCGAGCAGCACAAGCTAGAAGCTAATAGCTAACAGCTAAAAGCTAAAAGCTCAGAGCTAATAGCTGCAAGCTGCTCTTCCGTGCCCGATACCAGGAAACGAGAGACCGAATGCCAGAAGTCGTAGCAGCCAAGCCCCGTGAGGGCAAGTTCAACAAGAACGCCGCGCGCCGCGTGCGCTTCGCGGGCAAGATTCCCGCCGTTCTCTATGGCCCAGGAAACGCTCCGGTGGCCGTCGAGGTAGACCCCAAACAGATTTCCCGGATTCTTTTCTCCGAGACCGGCCACAACACCATCTTCGACGTCGAGGTTACCGGGCAGCCGGCGGCCAAGGCCATGATCGTCGACTGGCAGCGCGAGCCGATCAACGACAGGCTGATCCACATCGACATGAAGCGCATCGCCCTGGACAAGACGCTTCGCGTCAAAGTGCGGGTCAAGCTGGTGGGCATCCCGGTGGGCGTCAGAACCTCCGGCGGCATTCTCGATCAGGTATTGCGCGAGGTCGAGGTCGAGTGCCTGCCTGCGGACATTCCCGCGAACATCGCCGTGGACGTGAGCAACCTGGAGATGTATCAGTCTCTGCGCGTCAGCGACCTGCCGCACTCGGATGCCGTCAAGTACCTGAATGCCGAGGATGCGACTGTGGCTCACGTGGTTTCGATCCGCGAAGAAGCACCCACCGCGGCCGAGGCGGAAGCTGCCGCGGCGGCCGAGGCCGCGGCTGCTACCGCAGCCGAGCCCGAGGTGGCCAAGAAGGGCAAGGGCGAGGCCGAGGCGGGAGCCAAGACGGGCGACGCCGGAGCCAAGAAGCCAGAGGCTGGCGGCAAGAAGCCCGAGGCGAAGAAGTAAGCCTTGGCAGGTGAGACCGAGTCCGGCGGGCGGGTGGCTCTTTTGCCCAGCCCTTTATCGCCGAGCCCGCCCACCAGCCGCTTTTTGGTGGTCGGGCTGGGCAACCCCGGCCCGGAGTATCTGTGGACCCCGCACAACGCGGGGTTCATGGCCATCGACCGCATCGCCCAGCAAGAGGGCGTCGCGGTCCAGAACCGGCGCTGCCGGGCCGTTACCGCAACCTGCCGCATGGCGGGACGCGAGGTGGTCCTGGCCAAGCCGGAGACCTTCATGAATCTGAGCGGGCTGGCGGTGGCCGCTCTGGTTCGAGAGTTTGAAGCGGACCCGGCCAGGGATCTGCTCGTTATTCACGACGAGCTCGACCTGACGCTGGGAACCTTCAAGATCAGGGAGCGCGGTTCCCCGGCGGGCCACAACGGAGCCCGCAGCGTGACTGGCGCTCTGGGAAGCCAGGAGTGGTTGCGCCTCCGCATCGGGGTTGGGCTCGATCTACCGCCCGAGGCGATTACGGCGGGCGGAAGGCGTCCGGGCAGGGAGTATCTGCTCTCGCCCATGCGCAGAGCGGATTTGGCGGCGATGGACGAGGTGCTGGACCGGGTGGCGACAGCCGTGCGGCGCATCCTTGAACAGGGTCCGGCAGCCGCGATGAACGAGTTCAACCGGAAAGACAGGGATCAGAGATCAGGGATCGGGGAACAGGGAACAGGATGAGCGACTGGGCCAGGGACTACGGAATTTGAACCTGGAGCATTACCTGGGAACTGCTAGCTGGAGCCGAAGCTCCGGCGGAAAAGGAATAGAGATGGTTCGAGTGTATGAGGTCATGTTCATTGTTCGGCCCGATGTGGCCGAAGAGGATGCCGACAAGCTGATCGCCGGCTTCTCCGCCACCGTCACCGGTGGCGGCGGGGTGGTGAAGACAGTCGAGAAGATGGGCAAGCGCAAGCTCGCCTACACCGTGCGCAAGTTCAACGACGGCAACTACGTCCTGCTCACCATCGAGGCCAATGGCGCGGTGGTGCTGGAGCTGGAGCGCCGCCTGCGCGTCACCGAGCCGGTGATCAAGTTCATCACCGTGCGCATCGACGAGGAAGAGAAGCGCCTGGCCAAGGTCAAGGCACTGCGCGGCGTCCGCCGCAGCTCGGCCCCGGCATATGCCTCCCCAGCCGCTTCTCACGCGGCGCCGGTTGCAGTGCCCGCGGTTCCGGTTGCGGTGCCCGCCGCCCCGGCTGCGGTTCAGGCCGCCGTCTAGCTTGGTTGTCGCAAATTGCCGCGGCTGGTCCCTCTTGAGGGCAGCCGGCCTCGGCCCGATCCAGCGTTCCGCCGCGCCGCAAAGGCGTCTGCCCGGACTTGAAGAGAGTAAAGAGGAAACACAATGGCTGATGAAACTCAAGGAAAAGCGCCCGAAACGGGCGCGGCAACTCAAGGCGCAACCGGCGCGGATTCCGGCCCGATCTCGGCTTCGGCTTCGGGCCCCAGTTCCGGTTCGGGGCACCGCCCCGGCGGACGCCCTGCCGGCGGACCTGGCGGACGGCCCTCTAGTGGACCGGGCGGCCGCGGAAAATTCTTCCGCCGCAAGAAGGTCTGCAAGTTCTGCACCGAGAAGATCGACGCCATCCCTTACCGCGATGTCCGTCTGCTGCAGGGGTTTGTGGCCGAGCGCGGCAAGATCGTGCCTCGCCGGCTTACCGGCGTTTGCACCACTCACCAGCGCCGCTTGACGCGCGCCATCAAGCAGGCCCGGAACATCGCCCTGCTGCCGTTTGCCACCAAGCATTGATTCTACGGCCCGGGCTGCCGCTCTTGCCTCTTTCGCTCGCCATGGTTCGTCCCTTTACCATCGGGAGCGGCCCTGATCGAACGGGGGTTGGCGGGCAACGATCACCCGGACGAAGTTCTGGAATCCCGCGCGGCGTCTCCGGCGGCCGGAGTCGCTGACTGAAGAAGACAAAACCGCCTTCGGCGGCGCCGTCCGTAACACTGGAGAATTAGCCATGGAAGTCATTTTGAAGGAAGACGTAGTCAACCTGGGCCATCGCGGAGACGTGTTGAAGGTCGCCGACGGCTACGGCCGCAATTTCCTCCTGCCCCGCAAGCTGGCGATGCAGGCTACCCCGGCCAACAAGGCCGTCATTGAGCAGATGAAGGCCTCCGCCGTCCGTCGCTCCGCCACTGAAAAGGCTCAGGCCGAAGCGCTGGTCCTCAAGCTCGAACCCATCGTGCTCACCTTCACCCGCAAGTCGGGCGAGGCCGGCCACCTCTTCGGCTCCGTCACCTCGGCCGATGTCGCCGCCGAGCTGGAGAAGAAGGGCTTCGAGATCGATCGCCGCAAGATTCAGCTGGCGGAGCCGTTCAAGAGCCTGGGCGACTTCACCGTGGCCATCAAGCTCTACCGCGAAGTCACCGCGCACATCGGCGTCAAGGTTCTGGGCGACGCCGTCGCCGAAGCCCCAGCCGCCGAGCCTCAGGCGGAAGCAGCGGCGGCCGAGTAGCCGCAGTCTGCTCACGCTCACGCCGCCTCCCGGTTCGCCGAGGGGGCGGCAAGTCTTTCCTGCAAGATCACCCTGCGAGAAAGTGTCTGACCCATTGCGGGTCGGTCTGCGCCACGCGCCGCGCAATCTCATTGCCAAACGATGCGCCTGTGATAGCGCAGTCCTGTTCGATCTTGGCGATTTCCTGCTGCACTATCGTTGACTTTCTCGCGCCGAAGAGCATGACCTCAGCATAGATACGCTTCATTTCGCTTTCGCTTGCGGGATTTCCCGGCTTGTAATCGACTTTCTTCAGAATCTCGCGGCTTTGTCGAATCACCCTCCCGCGTTCGGCTCTGGACATCAGGCTCGCAGATGAGGTCAGAACCTTTCTCCGGTAGTCGTCGAGATAATGTGAAAGGTCGAGCACTCGCTTGCCGCCGACCTTGAAGGTAATGCTCTGCAAAACTGTGGTGGTTCCGATGATGGCAATGAGGGTGAGAACTGGCGGGGGGAGCTTGGAAACTGTTGGGTTGGTTGCATTGCCAAGAAAGTAGAGTGCAGTCTCAGCCGCAATCGAATAAACCAGCCAGTAAAGCCAAAAAAAGATGTTGAAGAATAGAGCGCCAAGCGTAATTGATTCCATTGACAAATCGATGATAAGGAAAGCCAGCACTAGGGGCGGTAAATACAAGAACTCATAATGGATGAACACGGGCCATCCTCCCTTCGTCAACTACAATCGCGGACTGGCCTCGTGCAGCGCATACCCGAGAGAGGTCGAATGATAGAAACCATCCAGGCCTTCACCATCGCTTTCGAGCAACCCGAGCTTCCGCAGTTTGTATAGGGACTCCTCGGTTTTTTCCGTCTCCTGCCCAAGCTCCTTAACAATCATCCAGCCAGGGGCGGCGGATTTCTGCAAGACAAAGCGGAAGACATTGGCCGCGTCGAGATCCTCTGCCAGGGATGACTGTGCTTGCACAAGCTCTAGATTGGCCATCACCGACTCACCTCCCCCTCTGGATCACAGTTTACGCCCGTAATTGCGAGGCGGTCAAAGCGAGTTCCCTTAGATTGGTCCTCCAGAACCATCTGGATTCCAGGGCCGGCCTGGCGCGTATCGACCGAGTGGGCCTTGCCCGTGACGACAAGAATTCGGATGGCTAACCGGCGAACCCGAGTGTCGCCCCCGCCGACGACTGCCAAGTGCGCGCCACAAGACAAATGGCATGCGGGCGGATTCCCGGTCTCGGGGTCAAATGGCCGTCGCAGCCCTAGAAGATCTTCTTCTCCGGAGCGCCGCCGCACAGCACCACCAGCTTCTTGACCGCCTTGGTCATGTTATAGGTGAAGTCCGGAACCGCATTTGCCTTGTTCTGGGCAAAGAGCAATCGAACCCGATTCGCCGAGATGCCCTTGTCGATCTGGTTCTGGCTGTCGTAGCACACCCGTGCCGGCTTCCCGCTCGACGAGGTCAATGTCAGCCGCAGAACATCGCCGCGCGGGTGGAGGCTGTCGCTCGGATCCATCACCTCCCAGATTGCGCTGTTGGTATCCAGCGAGCCAAGAAAGATATCGCAGCGGCCGTCGGGCTGAGTAATCGAGAGGGTCGCCGAGGCCGCATCGTACGACACCTCCAAATTGTCGTTGTACCCGTCGGTTGGGCTAAGCGAGAGCAGCTTTCCGCGTATGTACTCGAAGAGCTCCTGCTGAGTAGGTTCGGCTTTGGGCTCGGCCTTCTTCCCGTGGGGCCCGGGCTTTGCCGGCACTGTGGCCTGCGCCACCTGAGTGGTTTGTTCGGGCTTCTTGGCCTTCGCCAGATCGTCGGCCTTCTGGGCCAATCCGCGCAGCACTGCCTCGCCGCCGCACGCGCAAAGGGTCAACAGGAGCGCGCCGGCAGCCGAAGCGCATAGCAGCCGCGCCAGAGGTTGAGATCTCTTTGCTGCTGCCGGAGACTTCCGGTTTCCCGCCCGGCCCTCGCTTTGAATCCGCCGTGTGGAGGCGGCAAACCGCTCGATCTTGCTCACGACATCTGCCACGTGCCTACTCCGTATGGAGAGAGTATAGCTCCGATCCGGATGCCAAACCACTCACCATCGCCAGCGGCCGGTCGCGGTCCGTGCGCAGCGTGGGTACCGCGGCCAGCAGGCTGCGCGTATAAGGATGCTCGGGCGCGGTCAGCAGCCGCGCGCATGGTCCCGTCTCCACAATCTGCCCGGCGCGCATTACGGCCACGCGGCTGGCCACCTGTCCCACAACGGCCAGGTCGTGCGAGATGAAGAGCATGGCCAGCCCGTATTGCCTTTGCAACTCCTTCAGCAGTTCCAGAACCTGCGCCTGCACGGTCACATCCAGCGCGGTCGTGGGCTCGTCGGCAATCAGCAGCCGCGGCCGGTTGATAAGCGCCATGGCGATGAGAATCCGCTGCCGCTGCCCGCCTGAGAACTGATGCGGATAGTCGCCGTAGCGCCGCGCCGCTTCCGGGATCGCGACCGCTTCTAGCGCCGCGATGGCTTTTCGCTTCGACTCCAACCCGGTCCACGAGGAGAAATGCGCCTCCGCCGCCTCGGCCACCTGGCGCCCAATTGTCATCGCCGGATTCAGCGCCGTCATCGGCTCCTGGAAGATCATGGCGATCTCCCTGCCCCGCAATCGCCGCAGAGCGTCCTCGTCCAGCCGCAGCAGGTCGATGGAGGCAGAGTCACCAGAGCCGGCCTCGCAGCACGGCACCTGTCCCGTCCCGCTTGACGGTGAGCGCGTCCAAAGCATCTGCCCCGCAACCTGAGCCGCCGGTCCCATCAGCCCCAGGATCGCCAACGCCGTAACGCTCTTTCCCGATCCCGACTCGCCCACCAGTCCCAGCACCTCGCCCTCGGCAACTTCGAGGCTTATGCCGCGCACCGCCTCCGTGGTTCCGAAGCGAATCTGCAAGCCGCGAATCTCCAAGAGCGCGCCCATGAAGCAATCCTAGTCCATCGCCTCCGCTCATCTTCATCGCTCCCGCGACCGATGAACTCATTGCCGGCTTCTCCGGCAGGGAGTTTCGTATGGCGCTATTGACGTGGACCAGCAAGTACTCTGTAGGGGTCAAGGCCCTCGACAGCCAGCACACCGTTCTCTTTGGATTGCTGAACGATCTTCACGACGCAATGATGAAAGGCCAGGCGCAGAGCCTGAGCGGCCCTCTGCTGCGCAAGCTGGTGGAGTACACGCATACCCACTTCGCCGCGGAGGAGCGATCGCTGGCAGCAACAAAGTATCCGGGCCTGGCCGATCACCGCATCAAGCATCGCGAGCTTATCCAGCAGGTCGACGGAGTATGCGGACCGCTTCGACAGAGGCGAAGTGACGCTGAACATTCAGCTCATGAACTTCCTGCGCGACTGGCTGAGCAACCACATTCAGAAGGTAGACCACGACTACGGCCCCTGGCTGAACGAGCACGGCGTGATTTAGGTCTCTGACCGTATGAAGTTGTACCCAAGCTGGGTGCCCCAGGTCTCGATTCTGAGACCTGGGAGAGCACAATCTCAATGGTCGAAATCGACCGGTCAGAGACTTGGCGGCATTCCCAAGTGACCGCCGTTGCCTACCGAAGCAGCGATTCGCTAAACCTCGAAGGAAAGCTGGCCGGAAGCAAAGAGCGGCGAGGCCGGTTTCGCCTCTGAGGCCAATTCGTACACCAGCCGCTCCAGCACCAGCCGCTTGTCTGGCGGAGAGGAGCGCAACTCCAGGTCGGCGCGCGCCACCAGCCGCAAGGCCCGCGTAAGATCGCGGCGGCTCTTGTAGCGGCGGGCCTGGCGAATCAGATCGTCGGCGGCAAAGGGCGGCATGCGGAAGCCCTGCCACAGCGCTTGCCAGATGGCGCGCGAGTCGCGCACATTCTTCTCCAGAATCACCAGCATCTGGCGGAAGGTCTTCGCCAGCATATAGAGATGGCCGATGGCCGCGTCCTCGCCGGCGTCCGAGCTGTTCAGCAGCCCGTGCAGAAGGGCCAGCGCGCGCACCCGGTCGCGGGCGCTGATGGCGTCTGTCAGCTCGTACAGCGTGCGCTGCTTGGCCCCCAGCACCATGGTCTCCACGTCGCCCAGCGTAATGCGGCCCTTGCCTTGGGTATAGAGCAGGAGCTTCTCCAGCTCCGAGCTGATGAGCATCATATCCGCGCCCAGCGAGTCCACCAGTTCGCGGGCCGCGTCCGGGTCTATCCGGGCGCCGCCCTCCTCGGCCGCGGCTACCGTCCAGCGCATGGCGTCTTCCTCGTTCACGCGTGCCAATTCCACCATTCCGCAGTGCTGGCCCAGGGTCTCGCTGAGCCGCTCGAAGCGGTTCTTGTCGTCCATCTCCATGCGCCGGATGTCGGAGGGTATGCGCAGGAAGTCGGCTACAAAAATCAGCACCGCCTGCGGATTCGGCGAGCGGAAGTAGCGATCGAGAGCCGCAAACTCGTCTTTCTTTGCGCCGCGCGTGTAGAGCTGTTTGACATTGCGGACAAAGATCGCCTGAAACGGCGCCATCAGCGAAGGTGTCTGCGCGCAGTCCAGAATCTCGAAGATCGAAGTGCCTGCCAGGTCGAACTCCGAGAGGCAATAATCACGCAGATCCGGAGGCACAAAGCCCTTGAGCACGGCCGCGCGGCAGCGGTCCAGCAGGAAGATCTCGTCGCCGGCCAGCACGTAACCGGGCCGCAACTGCCCTTTACCCGCCGCGGCAGCCTCAACCTCGGCCACAAAGCGCCCGGCCGCAGCAAAGCCCGCGCCCCAGCGCGATCCGCTCAACGGACCTGCCCCCCGAAAGCGCGGCCAATGAATGCATCGATCATGCGCCTTCAGAATACCTCAAGAATGAGGCACTCGCGACGCCCGAAAGGGCGCGGCCGGTTACTCCCCAGGCACCGCGCCCTCTCGACGCCCCTATACCGCTATCGCTTCAGTCGGCAGGGCCAGGGCCTTCTGCCGCAGCGACTCGAAGAGGATGCTCGACAGATACCGCTCGCCGAAGCTGGGCAGAACGGCCACGATCAGCTTGCCTGCGTTCTCCGGCCTTGCCGCAACTTTGAGCGCGGCAGCCACGGCTGCTCCCGAACTGATGCCCACGAAGAGGCCTTCCTCGAGCGGCAAACGCCGGGCCGTGGCGATAGCCTCGTCGTTGGTTACCTGGATGATCTCATCCACCAGGCCGGTATCGAGTACGCTGGGCACAAACCCCGCGCCGATACCCTGAATCTTGTGCGGTCCGGGCTTGCCGCCACTGAGCACCGGGCTGTCGGTCGGCTCGACTGCAATGGCCTTGAACCCCGGCTTGCGCTCCTTGATGTACTTGGCCACGCCGGTGATGGTGCCGCCCGTGCCCACGCCGCTGATCAGGATGTCCACCTTGCCTTCGGTATCGTCCCAGATCTCGGGGCCGGTGGTGGCGTAGTGGATGGCCGGGTTGGCCGGATTGTCGAACTGCTGGAGGATGTACCCGTTCGGTGTCTTGGCCAGAATCTCGTTGGCCTTGGCGATGGCCCCCTTCATGCCGTTGGGTCCGGGCGTGAGCACGATCTCCGCTCCAAAAGCCAGCAGAAGCACGCGGCGCTCCAGGCTCATGGTCTCCGGCATGGTGAGGATGATTCGATAGCCCTTGACCGCAGCCACAAACGCCAGCGCGATGCCGGTGTTTCCGCTGGTGGGCTCGATCAGAACGGTCTCGCCGGGCTTGATCTTGCCGGCCTTCTCGGCGGCGTCGATCATCGCAAATCCGATACGGTCTTTCACGCTGCTGACGGGGTTCTGGCTTTCCAGTTTGGCTACGATGGTGGCGGGCAGTCCCGCCGCTATGCGATTCAGCCGCACCAGCGGGGTACGGCCAATGATTTCAGTTACATCCGCGGCAATGCGCGCCATGATGTTCTCCTCTTTCCGGGCCAAAGGCCCATATCCTCGATCGCCGAGGGGTTTGAGTTGACATTGGAGCTGTCAGGTTGGGGAAATACGCGCTCGAATCGAACACGCGTCAGCATCGGAGCAATCACCGGGACGGTGTTAGCGACATCGACGCATGAAAACAGAGTAGACCAATGTGCGGGCCTTGGCAAGGGCAACGCGCATGATTTCATGCAGTTGGTAGTAAGAAGATGAACCGGCCAATAGCCTCACAGACGCTCCCTGCCCCATCCATTTCGCGTCTCTTGGCGAAATCGGTGGGAAGGCACAGACGTGTGGGGTTCGTGCTTTCCCACCCTTGCGACAGAAGAAAGTCGCGAGAGCGGGGCACGGGGGATGGTTGGCGACGCCACGATCGCTTGTTCATAGGGAGAGCCGAGTGGGCTGCCCGCGCGTCTAAAGAGGCAACCAGTATTTCAGTTCCCAACCTGAGAACGGGTATCCCTTCACCCTTGGAACCTATGAATGAATAATCTCCGATAGCCGGTGATACGGCCGGGATGTGTATTCGAGAATCGTGAATTCACACATCCGCGTTCCCTCAGGCCACCTTCTACCCGAGCGACAGCTTGACTACGGAGCCGCTGTCTCAGCCCAACAACATGATTTGTGGCGGCGAGAACGATTTGCGCGTATTTGCCGATAGTAGCGACGCATCGATTGAAAATGAGGAGTACCTGGCCCTTAGAAACCGACGTTCGAACGGGTACGGCAACTCCATTCTGCGAGTCAATGCGACGTCTAGCAGGCAAAAAATTGATTTGCGATCGGAAACTCGGTAACCAAGGTCGCAGCCGATGAGGTAGCCAAGATGACTAAAGAACAACGGCGTTACCCTCGCGTTGAATGCACGGGCGAAGCCGGCGTTCAAATCGCGCCAAGTGCGTCGTGCTGCGCCGCAAAGATCGTGGATTTAAGTGCGGGAGGATGCCTGCTTGTGCTGAAGCATCCGCAATGCCTCACGCAAGACACGATCGTCGAACTAACGTTCACGATCAACAACCTACCCTTTCGAACGTTGGGGCAGGTAAAAGCAAAGCGATCGGACAAGGCGATCGGCTTTCAATTCCGATCGCTCGGCGATAGCCTGCGAAGGCAACTTGAGGAGCTGCTTCAGCAGCTGATCGAGAACCGTCCAGCCAGGAGTCTACTGCGAGGATTGAGAGAGAAACGGCGTTACCCGCGCATTAAGTGCACAGGTCCAGCGGCCGTCCAGATCGCGGCGGGTGAGGAAAGCTGCCCTGCCACAATCGTAAATCTCAGTGCGAGAGGATGCCTGTTACATTTGCGGAGGCCGCAACGCCTCTGGCGGGACATGCTGGTTGAGTTGACGTTCGAGATCAACCACCTTCCATTTCGGGTACGGGGCCAGGTAAAAGCAATTCGAACGGACACCACGATAGGCTTTCAATTCCCCCTCCTTAGCGAGAGAGTTCGAAACCAGCTCGAAGACTTGATAAAGGAGCTCATGGCGACCATCATGAAGCAGCAGGCGGCCCGCACCAGAACCTAGCCTGGGGACTGTCGCTGGGCGTATATCTTATCGGAATAAGCAAAGCCTGATCGATTCTGCTCGCCCTACCGAGCCTGCGCTGCGGACGCGTCTATTCAGTTGTTTGCCTTACACAAACCCTTTGGCATCCAATCGTGGATCATGGTGGTCGGAGGCTGCGATGACCGATGGAGGATGATCACGATAGACCGGCGCCGCTCGGTGCCGATTGCGGTAAGGTGCATCGATAATCCCATCGGAACGATTACCGCGGGGCCCCCGGCTCGGCTGATCTGCATGAGGCCATCGGAGGTCTCCAGGCATGTTTCGCCGCCCACCGCGTACCAGGCCTCCGGGCCAGAGTGGATGTGCGAGGGTGCAGTCATTCCGGGCGTGAAGTCCGCTTCCATAAACTGCGCCGAGTAGTTTTCTCCTGCAACCACCGGAAGCGGTCCAATTTCGGCAACGCGATTACCGTGGGCCGATCTCCAGTTCTCGTCCTCGATGGTCATCGCCGCCGATGCTGCGGGCCAGCGCTTTCGCCAGGGGTTGTTTTCCCGATGCTGGGAATATCTTCAAGCAGTACGTGGCCGTCGCACAGGAGAGTAACGATCGCTTTTCGCACGGTCTCGCGTTTGCCGACAATGACGCGTTCAACTTCTTCGGCGATGGCAGTGGCGTGCGACAATATTTCCGAAATGGTCAATCCTTGCTCCTTCGTATCGATATGGTTCGCTCGGTTGAAGAGAACCGGTTCCCGTCAACCGTCGGTGTCCGGCGCAATCGGACTTAATAACCCTACGTAAACAATAGCCCGGTCGTCCTGATACATCCGTCCTCGTGAGTAAACCTTGCGTCATTGGGGTGGATTTGGGAGGCACGCTTCGCGCCGGCTCTTTGAAGACGGAACGAGCCCGGCGGTTACACAAACCCTTCAAATGCACAAGTGGCACTCCAAAAATCCTGGAGAGCCTCTCCCTCACGGTTCACCAGGCCGCGGCGGCGGCCCCGTCGCCGCCACTCGGAGTGGGACTGGCGATTCCAGGGCACGTCGACGACGACGCGGGAACAGTTGTTTGGGCGCCAAATTTTGGCGAAACGTTGGACGGCGTGTTCAAAATATTGGTCAGATGTGCAAATTCGCGCACCGATTGAGGCGGCGACCGGATTGAGGTTGTTTATGGGCAACGATGCAAACCTCGCCGCCCTGGGGGAGTATCGCTTCGGCGTCGGTCGAAATTGCGCCCCGGTGTCTCGTGATGTTGACCCTCGGCACGGGGATTGGGGGGGGCGTCGTGATGGCGCCTTCCGCAGTTCAAGGTCAGGCAAGTGGTCCGTTGATGCTGCTCGGCGGCAACAAGGGAGGCGTCGAACTGGGACACACCGTCGTGAACTACTCAGGACCCGCATGCAACTCGGGTGAGTTTGGGTCCTTGGAGTCCTGGTTCAGCGGGACGCGCTGGTGCGGCGCGCCGTGCTCCGGCTCAATCGAGGGCGGGATTCACGGTTGAATGACTTGGTGTCCGGAGATTTGGCGAAACTCACTCCCAAACACATCTCACAAGCGGCGGAGCAAGGCGACGAGGTCGCCATCGAAGTGTTCGAGGAGGCGGGCCGGATGCTGGGCGTCGGTATCGGCAATTTCATCAATATCTTTGCCCCGGACATCGTCGCGATCGGCGGCCAGGTCGCTAAAGCGGGCGAATTTATTCTCGGCCCCGCCATCCGGGAGGCGAGGAACACCGCCATCCCCTCGCTCTATCGAGACGCCAAGATCGTCATCGCCGAGCAGATCACGGACGCAGGAATGCTCGGCGCCGCCGCCCTCGCCATCAGTTCCGCATCTGCTCCGCGAGTTGTCTAAGGCCGGCTTTGCCGGCCACGGCCCAGATTTGCGAACCACGGGCTTGCAATTTGCGCCAAAGAACTCAACGCTAAATTGCGGTTTCGCGAATGGTTTCGGTGGAATAATAGACCTGGTGTCCCCCACGCGGGACCGCCGGCGCAGGTCGAGAGCAAAAACCAGATGGCAAAGAGTTCCTCGGGGGGGAAGGTCTGCGTAGCGATACTCGTCCTTGGCGGGGTCGGTTGGTATCTCTTCGGCTCCGGGCACGGAAACGGCTTTTCGCCCCGGGAACAGTTTTATGGCGATCCGCGAACGGCCTGTGTCTATCCTCTCGAAAGTCTCGACCATCGTCCCCTTTCATATGTCGACGACAACGGCAAGCCGAGAACTACGATGGCTTTGTAACCATGGAAGATGCGGCGGCCGCCGGCTATCGTCCCTGCCAGTAGCGATGCGCCTCTAGACTCCGGTGTCGGAGGCGCCCCGACTTGAGAGGTAAGATGAACGCGATTGGTTAGGGGATCGAGCGAATGACGGAAGTGATCATGCCCAAGATGGGCGACGGGATGGAAGAAGGCACTCTGCTGGAGTGGCTCAAGAAGGATGGGGACAAGGTCAAGACCGGCGAAGTCATCGGTTCGATCCAGACGGATAAGGCGACCCTTGAGTTAGAAGCGCCCGGAACCGGCACCC
>CAWCWQ010000048.1:0-25032 GCA_963799145.1 uncultured Acidobacteriaceae bacterium
GCCGGTATCCGGCTACTCTCCCTTCCTCCTCAAGGTGGATATCGAGGGCGCAGAAAAGTCATCGTTTGCCGGTACTGCTTCGGTATTGGACCAGTTTCCTCTTATCATCGTGGAGCCTCACGACTGGTTGTTTCCGGGTCAGTGCACTTCGTTGGAGTTTTTTCGCTTTCACGCTCAAGCAGGCAGGGGGTTCGCCATGAATAACGAGAACATCGCGTCCATCGCTGCGACCCGCGCTTGCTCGATTTTGCAAAGAAACGCTCATGATGCAACTAAATGAAAAGGTGGCGTTATGCTGGACGAAATGAGAACAGCCTGCCGATGCTGCACAGCCATCCGTGCTGGTAGTGATTCTCAATTGGAACGGTTGGAAAGATACTGTAACATGTATCGATTCCGTATGGCTAAATTACCCGAATTTTCGCGTGTTGGTGATTGACAACGGTTCGAGCGATGGATTTGCACAGCACTTGCGAACCATCCGCGATGATCGGGTGGAACTGCTGGAACTCCCGGAGAACAAGGGCTGCGCCGGCGGCCGTAATGAGGGATTCAGGCGTGCGCTGGTCTTGGGCGTGGACTATGTTTGGCTGCTGGACAATGATGCAATGGTCGAAGACAAGGGCACCCTCGGTTCGCTCGTTGCGCTGGCCGAGAGCGATCCGAAGATCGGCTTGGTATCGCCCAGGATCGCCGAACCCGGCGAGGAGGGCAGACTGACCTACTCCGGCGGCATCTGGTCAATGGACCCGTTCATCATCGATAAGACAAACGACCCGGTTGAAGCGCGGCGCTGGGCACGGCAATACCCCAATGCCGGCCTAGTCATGGGGACGGCGCTGTTGGTTAAGTCCTCGGTGATCCGCGCGATCGGCATGCTTGACGACAGGTTCTTTGCGTACAGTGAAGACTGTGACTATTCATATCGTAGTTCCTTGGCAGGTGAACGTAATCTTGTAGATGATAACTCCAAAGTAAGCTACCCACAGAAAGAACCGGAACTGAATCCGTTAGCGATGAAGCCCCATTGGTGGTATTACACGACTCGAAACCAATACCTGCGCTTCAGAAAGCATTTGGGTTTGAGACGAGCCCTCAGGCCGTGTTGGTGGTCTTTCAACCTAGAAACAGCAGTTGCCTAACAAAAGAGCGCCGGTTTCGAGGCGTTTTCGGGGTCGATGGGGGATGATTCTGGCCACGATATAGTCGAGCAGGGTCTTCCATCTGTCCACCGCCGGCGACTGCTCCGCAACTCGTCTCACATGGCTAAGAGCCGTTCGGATATTGGCGATCATCTCCATAAGGGTGGTCCGGGCGGCGTGCATCGGCGTCAGATACAGCGTCGTTTGCCCGGCGTGCTGGGTGGCCCGGCCCACCGAGGCCAACAGCAGCGCCCGGCTGGTGATGGCCTCCATCCTGGCTTCTGGCTTGGCGGCGCGACAGTACCAGCTCCACCAGTTGTAAATCAGCGCCACGGCGCGAGCACTGGTCTGGCAGCGTTCGATGTCCTGCGTCGTAAAGCCGCCCCAGCCCCACTGGTTCTTCAACTCGTCAAAGCCGTTTTCCGCGTCGGCGCGGTCGCGATATAACTGCGCCATCGACTCCAGCGCATAACTGCTATTGGTCACCAGTACCGCATACTCCCATAACTCCACATCCACGTTGGGAAGCAGTAACTCCATCTGGCCTTCGGCGGTCTTGCTTGTCAGCGCCACGTCGGACTTGGCCGCCCGGCGCAGGATCACTACCCGCCGCGACTTATCCCACCCGGCTAGCTTCAAGTTATCTTCGACAGCGCTCCATCCTTGGTCGCTGGGGCCGGGTGTCGTCCAGTCCTTGCGGGCAAACTGGCGCCGCAGCAGCTTCTTGACGCCGCCGGTCTGGCGCAGTTTGAAAAGATAAGGCTGGTTACGCTTCTCCAGCTCGTCAATAAACGGCTCATTGCCGAATCCGCAGTCGCCACGCACCAATGCTGGTAGTTGCTCCTGACTCAAGCTATCCAGAATGTCGCTCAATCCAGGACGCGCATGAGCCGCCGAGTGCTCTTTGCCAGGGCTGACGACTACATCGAGAACCATCCGCAAAGGACTTACAAAGTAAGTATGCAAAGCGTGACTGGGACGGCCCGGCTTGTGCGGGTTGTAACTTACATCCGCGCCGCTCTGCTTGCCAAACAGCGTCTTGATGGTGGTGTCGATGTCCAGTATCCAAGGCGTGCTCAGAGCCGCCTCGACGCTGGCGAGAAGTTGCGGGCGAAGCCAGTCCCGGCTCTCGGCCGCGCTCATCCGCCCCAAGGCCCTGCGCAGCGCGTCCTCGCTGACGATCTTGCTCATGCCAAGAAGCTGCGGACTGACGCCGTCGCCGCGCAGTCCGGTGATATGCGCATAGCGATGATGACCGGCAAGAATCGATAGGAACCAGGTGCCCAGGATGTCCCGCTTCTGAGAGGCGTTGCCGCTGCTGTAGGTCAGCGGGCAGCTCGCCACCCAGGACTCGTAGACCCCAGCGGTAGCCAGAAACTCGGCGAAGAAGGCCAATTGAGCGTTGGGCGTGGCGCTGGCTTGGTAATCCCAGCGAATATGGATACGGCCCCCTGGCGTCTCGACTGAAAATGACTCCAACTCGGAACGATAGACAGAAATCTCTGCCTTCGGCGACTCACCCATCGGGTGACACCCCCATGATTAGAAAAGCCGCTACCAGTCTATCGTTTCAGACGATTCCGGCGATTCAACTGCCGTTTCTAGGTTCAATGGAATGTTGCGCCACCTGCGCCGTTGCAAGGAGAGTCGGGATGCTACCGATGCGATACTGGCTGGACTGTGGCATGGATGGATCAATCGAGGCGGACCGTATCGCCCCGAGTATCGGATGCCCAGGCTGTTGGCAGCAGCGATAAGGAAGTATGCGCTTGCGAAAGCGGATTCTTCGCTCAACGTCCAGCGAGGGTAAAAAGCCCGTGGTAAAGGTCGGCCCATCGAGGTTTTGCGCCGATCCCTGAGGTTGTGCCTCATCGGCATGTATTGAAGTTCAAAGTCGCAATCTCGGTACGTTGATTGCGAGCCTCGCGAATTAGCCTTTTCATTTGAGCTGGGTATCGAGTCAACACCGGTGAAGCGGAAAAGGCCGAAATGACAAGTTGGGTGCTCAGACACCCCTGCATGGCTCGCGACACCCTACTTGCGCAGGCCCCACGTGCGCAACAGCCCGCCCGTCAACGCTCGGACGCCCCGAAACGCAGCCGCACGCGCGTTCCGGAAATCCCTCCAATCGAAGTCGAAGAACTCAATCGGTCCACTCAACGACCGAATCCACTCCCGCCATCCGATCAAGCCTTGATCGAGATATTTGGGAAATGCGCTGAGGTCATTCACCAGCATCATGTGGCGGAAGCCGAACCTGGTCGCAACCGCCGGAGAAGGCGTCTGGCCAATCAGGTCCAGATAATGCAGGTATCCCGTCTCGACTCCCGTGTACCTGGCACAATCTCCGGTGCCGCTGACCCGCGGATTCACCTCAATCAAGAGAACGCGTCCATCGCGGGAGTCCCGCTTCAATTCGATCTCGCAGATTCCAACAAAGCCGAGCCATGACAGGAACCTGTCGCATATCCTGTCGATCTCTTCGTCGATGACGGGCGCGACTAATGTTGCGCACCCGTATAGGAGGGGATAGGCGCGCAGCTCCTGCACCACGCAGGCGCCGAGCCGCTGGCCAGACCGCGCGTAGACCGAAAGATAGCAGTATTTCGCCGAGTCCGGGCCTACTATCTCTTCCTGAGCGACAGCCTCCGGAACCAGGGCGCAGACCTTTCTATAGTGAGAAATCAACTCTTCCCGAGTTGCGGCAGAAACTGTCTTGCGCCCGCAAAGAGGATTGCCTTTTGGCAGGTCCTCCCATTCTCGGTGCGCACGGGGCTTCAAGAGCACCGGGAACCGGGCACGGTCGCAGAATCCTTCAAGTTCCTCCACTGTCTGGACGTAGACCGACTGCGGAGAAGGCAGGCCGTATTCGCGAGCAAGAGCGTACTGCTTTTCCTTGGTTGAGAGTTCGGCCTGTAGAACGCATCCCTTTTCAGAGAAGATGAAATGCTCGCTCAAGGCCTGCGCATGGCGTCCTATGGCGGAGACAAAGATGTCGGCGGCGGCAATCAGCACGGGCTTCTCGCCCATAGCGGCAGAAAGCCCGAGCATGAACTCTACCCATTCGCTGTCCTCCTTATCAGGGTTGGGACATAGCAGCGACCGCCCGTATCTGGAGCGGAACCCCGGGTTTTCCGGGTGACAATCGACGCCGACCACCCGGATGCCCTTCTGCTCCAGGTCTCGCATCAGATTCAATCCGCTCTGAAACACCGATGCAACCACGGCGGGAGGACGCCCGGATTCAGCATGGCCGTGTGACAACCCCGGGCGGCGCCAATACTCAAACTGGGTCTTCAATCTCGTCATTTCGAACCTTGATATTCGACTCAACCATGCCAATCGATGCCGGGCCTGTCAAAGATCGAACTCCCCGCGCTGGCGGCCAAGAATCGCTTCATGCGCGCAACCCCCACGCCCAGACCGGCCTGCCCGCCAGCAGAACCTCGGCGGGCTTGACAGTCTGGCTATGGATCGACAGCAGAGCCTCGTGAACGAAATCCGGAGGATTGTAATAGGGAACTACTACTGAATCCTAACTGACCGCCAGTTCCGAAGGATACTCGTTTGAAGCCGGAGTTTCCATTCCCGCATCCCGGGCTCTGGCGTAGCGCTATATCCCCCGGCACCCTCGGGCTGAGCCCGGCCCAATCGAGCTCTTCTTCAGATTGTGGCGCAAGGTACAAGAAACGAAGGCGCGAAACACTCGGGACTCTATGGCTCAAGCGGATAAAGCTTCTTCACGGCCCGGTACGCGGCATGGCTGAGTTCGATTTGACGGTCGGCAGCCTCAAGCAACGATTCCCTGACCGCTTCGGCAGACTCCCAGGCGCCGCGGATCGCATCCTCAATATCGCTGGAAGCAACTGGCCGCCTGAAGTCGATCATGCGGCATCCTCCTGGAAACTGTCCCTGGAGACCAGTGAACTTCTGTTCATAGTACGCGGACTGCGCCAAGCCCACAACAGGTATACCCTGAGCCAAGGCGAAGACTCCGCCATGATAGCTGCCTGTCACCACCACGCGGCACTTTCCGATCCGCTCGAAAGCCTCCTCCGGATTCCCGATCGTTGCGTCAGAACCTTGGTTCTGGTCGCCAAGCAACTTGTCGGCGCTCGTCATATCGGAGTCGCTCGCGTGAAGCGATATGGGCACGGCGAGCAGGGAGGAGTTGAGCGCCTGGGCAGCGCTCCGCAGAGGTTCGCGCAGCTTGTCAACGATATTCTCGTCCGTTCCCGCGTAGCGGGCAAGGCGCAGATTGATGCCGATCGCGCCTCCCAATGAAGATGGCCGGCGCCGATACGCGAGTTCAATCGCGTCATCGCCCGTCACGTAGATTCTGTCTCTAGGCACACCGACAGACTCTAAAAGAGGCAGCCCGGTGCGTCCTTCGCGCAAGGCGATCAGCGCAAGGCGCGGAAGTACGGTCCGGGCTTTTGCCAGCAACTCAGGATCGGTGATGGGGCCGACACCCTGCCCCAATGCAACCACCGGGATTCCTGCCCGCAACGCGAACTCCAATTCATCCAGGAGCGGGCAGGCCGAGTCTGCAAATGCATCGTTGAGCATACCCGCGCCACTCACGACCAGAAGGCTGGCGCCAGTCAGCCGCTTGCGAAAGCTGGATGGCGAGGGGATCGCTCTGCGCAAAGCCCTCGCCTTGAGGCGGACACCGAGGTCCGTCACCGCAGGGCGCCGCAACCAAAGCGACCTTTCAAATCTCCGCAAGGCGGCGGAGATCCCCGACGGAAGCCTCCTGTGAAATCCACCGATCAGCGATTGGCCCGATAGCCAGGCGTTGCGTGCTTCCGCAGCGAGTGGAACGGCAGAAGGGCAGTACCGCCGCAACAGATCTGGCCGGCCGGTCACTACTTCGATCTCAGCGTTGGGCCATAACTCGATCAGGCGGGCGACGGCGACCTGCATCATGGCCACGTCGCCCATATTGAGGCAATGGGAACCGCTTGGTTCTACGACAATGCGCATGGTCACGGCCGAAGTCCTCGTGCCGGCAAGGCAAACTCGTTACGCAGACGATCAAGGTCTTTGCGGCACATACTCATCTTTCGCTTCCTATGCCTTTGCCGGGGGACGACCGCACACCCCTCATTCTATCGGTTTTGGGATTGGCTTGGCCACACGTCTTCAATAACGATCGAGCGGCGACATCAATGCCGTCCCGGCGTTGCGAGCGGCGTATAGCCATCGTTTGATTCCCCGCTTCAATTTGCCAGTGCGGGGCGGTAGGGCGTTATCGTAACTGTGGATGGCCGATTGCACAGCGGCGTGAAAGGCAGGCGGAAGACCGGCGCCAAGCAATTCCCGCCATAGTAGCGAAGCGCTGTGATTGAGTCCCTGCTGGCGCACGAGGCCTGGGGTCAGGGTATCTGGAAACGCAGCGCAGTGATCGATGCCGAGGGCGCGCAAGCCGAGCATGGTTCTGATGCACTTCTCGCAGAGGCCGCAGTTGTAGTTGCCCAGATTCTCCCAGCACACCCGCAGCCGCGCTAACGCCTCCGGATGATTGACCAGGACGCGCAGCTTCTCCATGCGGGTCTCCCCGATGTCATAGACCATTCGGACTGTTTCTGTTGACCATAGTGGGTCCAGAAGCGGGTGCGATCCCCAGGGATGCACATGGGCATACGAGTAGGACGATGCGATGTACATCTTGCCGTGATTCGGCGCGAGCGCATGAGCGACGGCCGCCAGAGCTGCGCCGAAGTACATCCCCCATCCGCCCGGAACGCTGGGCTGTTCAAAATGCACGTTGGTCCTTGCGACAATCAGGCGCTTGCCGAAAAGACGCGCTGCCTCCCGGGCTTGCGTCTCGGCCAGCGCAAACGCCTTCTTGTCCGCCAAAGGCACGTCAAAACCGTGAATCAGCACCAGATTCTCCACCTCGTCCCGGTGCTTGATGAGGGAGTAAAAACTGTCAACGCCGCCGGAAAAGAACAGCGATACGCCACTGGACGGAGCAGCCACATCGGAGGACCGCTCAAAGTCCAGCGGTATCCGGTGGCCGTCCTCAATCCAAGCGGCGTAGATATCCCGGATGGTCTCCAGGTTGCTTGCGAGGAGCGGCGAAACGCTGCCCAGATTTGCCGCCTCTCCCTCGGCGACAGCCTTTACCAGCCGCAACGGTATAGACCACTCGGGCGTGTCTGCCAGGGGAACATCCGACTCAATCCAGATTCCGCGGTCCGTTATGCGATTCATGAAGCCTTCTCCCCCGACTGAATATAGTCTTCGCGCTCACGGCAAGCGTGGCAAAGCGCCGCGGCTCCCAAAACGGAGAAGGCCATGCGCACAGAGACCGAATCATGTACCGAAGTTCTCCCTTGAGTCCATTGTCTCGCGCGATCAGGCCGGCGCTGCACAACTGCACCGCGAGAATCCGGCGCTTCCATACCCAGCGATCGAGGCCGCGCAGATCGGCGACGAGCGTCGTATCCACGATCCGGTCCAGCGCCTGAAGCATCCTTTGTGGATTCGCGCTGAGACTATCCGGATAAACGTAATAATCGGTCAACGGATCGGCCACCGCCTCGAACTCGCCCAGTTGCCGTAGCCGAAACCACATCTCCCAATCCTCGCAGGCTCGAATATCCTCGCGAAAGCCGCCGTCAAGCATTAGCATCTCACGCCTCGCGAGTACGCTGGACGACGAAAACGGAGTGCGATACCTTATCATCTTCAGCGCCGAAGTTACCGCAGTAGCGGGACTCGCACTGCGAACGCCATTGTCGTCGAAGTTCCTGACGCCGGTGTATACGAGCACGGTCTCGGGGCGAATGCATGCGGCCTGGCGCTCCAGCTTCGTCGGCGCCCACATATCGTCGGCGTCAAGCAGAGCGATCCATTCGCACGACGCATTCCGGATCCCGGTGTTCCTTGCAGCCGATAGCCCGCCGTTCGGCTGGCTAATGACTCTCGCGCCCAATTCCGCCGCCAGCGCCGCGGTATTGTCTGTCGAGCCGTCATCGACGACGATCACCTCTTCCGGCTTCAACGTCTGCGCAAGAACAGACTCAAGGCAGCGAGGCAGAAACGCAGCCGCGTTGTACGCCGGTATGACGACACTGATCTTCACGCCCGAGTTCCCATCGATCTGCGTCCGACCGGCAAATGCGCGAATTGGGACGCCCCGTTTCACACTCTTCACTCCGAATCAATGCCGGCCATCGCACTGCTCTTCTCTCTTGGATGTTGGTCCGAGCTGTGCTGGCAGGTCATGAGCGGATCGGCCGCGAAAAACCGTGTTCGCCTGCCCGGCGTTACACCTCGGTAGCATCTCGGTCAGAGTGCTGATGCGAACGCGGGCTTCCGCCTCCCAAACGAGCATCAGGCGGAAGATACCAAAGAGAACGGCGATTGAGGTGCTTCTACCAGCTAGAATACCCTATAATGGGCCAGCCGCGAAGCGATCCTATGCGCGCTGAGCGATGCCGGCGCGCCGATGATACTGATTATTACCTCCGGCATCCCGGGAGGCTTTACCTTGCAGAGATAACTTGCCGCGGCCCGCTACTTATTGAGGAGCGGGCCGCTTCGGTCGTGAACAGCCAAGTTGAGTTATGCCTTGGCGGTGGTGAGTGCGCCCAGGTCGGCGGCCAGTTTCTCCGTGGAGAAGGCTTCGATCAGGTCGCCTTCCTTGAGGTCGCCGAAGCCGCCGAGGCCGATGCCGCACTCCATGCCGTTGGTGACTTCGCGGGCATCGTCCTTGAAGCGTTTGAGAGAAGTGATCTTGCCCTTGAATAGTTGTTCCACGCCGCGCATGACCTTGACTTCGGCGTCGCGGCGGATGACGCCGTCCTGAACGCGGCAGCCGGCGATGGCGCCGACCTTGGGAATCTTGAAGACGTTGAGGACTTCGGCCCGGCCGAGGTAGTTCTCCTTGAATGTTGGATCGAGGAGGCCGAGCATGGCCAGGCGGATTTCGTCCTGAAGCTCGTAGATGATGGAGTGGAGGCGGATTTCGATGCCTTCCTGATTGGCCAGCTCGGCGGCTTTGCGCTCCGGGCGAACGTTGAAACCGATGATGATGGTGTTCGAGGCTGTGGCCAGCAGGACGTCGCTCTCCGTGATGGAACCGACGCCGGAGTGGATGACCTTGATGCGCACCTTTTCGGTGGACATCTTGACCAGGGAGTCGGCCAGAACCTCGACCGAGCCGGTGACATCGCCCTTGATGATGAGGGGCAGGTCTTTGACGCCGGCCTGGCGAATCTGCTCGGCCAAGCCTTCGAGCGAAACGCGGGAGCTCTTGGCCAACTGGGCGTCGCGCTCCTTCATCTTGCGGTACTGGGCGATGCCCTTGGCCTTGTCGCGGTCGGCCACGACGAGGAAGGTGTCGCCGGAGTCGGGCATGGATTCCAGGCCGAGGACCTCGACCGGGGTGGACGGCTTCTTCGATGGGACGTCCGCGGTCGTCGAACATGGCGCGGACCTTGCCGAATGTGTTGCCGACGATGTAGCTGTCGTTGAGGTGAAGAGTTCCGTCCTGGACCAGGACGGTGGCGACTGCGCCGCGGCCGCGGTCGAGCTTGGCTTCGATGACGGAGCCGACGGCCTTGCGGCCCGGGGTCGCCTTGGGCGCCCTGATGTCGGAGACCAGGCAGATCATCTCCAGCAGCAGGTCAAGGTTGATGCGCTTCTTGGCGGAGACTTCGACAAAGACCGTTCCCTCCGCGCCGCCGGCCCACTCTTCCGGGATGAGGCCGCGGTCGGCGAGCTGCTTCTTGACACGCTCGGGGTTGGCTTCCGGCTTGTCGATCTTGTTGACGGCGACGATAATGGGCACGCCGGCGGCCTTGGCATGGTCGATGGCTTCCAGGGTCTGGGGCATCACGCCGTCGTCGGCGGCGACCACCACTACAACGATGTCGGTTACTTTGGCTCCGCGGGCTCTCATGCGTGTGAAGGCCTCGTGGCCGGGGGTATCGAGGAAGACGATCTCACGGCCGAATGCCGGCGAGCCTTCCTTGGCGAAGCGAACTTTGTAGGCGCCAATATGCTGGGTTATGCCGCCAGCCTCGCCCGCGGCGACGTCGGTCTTGCGGATGGCGTCAAGCAGCGACGTCTTGCCGTGATCGACG
This sequence comes from uncultured Acidobacteriaceae bacterium, assembly GCA_963799145.1. Lineage (GTDB taxonomy): Bacteria > Acidobacteriota > Terriglobia > Terriglobales > Acidobacteriaceae > Telmatobacter. The sequence goes on from CAWCWQ010000048.1 coordinate 10,241, forward strand.
TGGCCCATGACGGTGACAACCGGGGAGCGGGGGACTTCGAGCTCGCCGGTATTCTCGGCTTCGAGGACCTCTTCGATGGACTGGTTGGCGATCTCTTCCTCGTAGCTGATGACGTTGGCGGCGGCGCCGAACTTGGCGGCGACATCCTTGACCATTTCGGCGTCGAGGGATTGGTTGACGGTGACAAAGACACCTTTCATCAGTAGGGTAGCAATGAGAATCCTTGGCGCGGACATCGAGCTTCTCGGCCAAGTCCTTGACGCTGATACCCTCGGTGACCGTGATTTCGCGGGTGATGGGCAGCGGCTCGCCGCCGTATTGCACTCCGCCATAGCGCGGCGGCGGCACAAAGCCCTTCATCGGGCCTTCTTTGGTCTTGGGATACTGCTGGGCGCGTCCGCCGCGGCCTCTGGAGGGGGCGCGGGCCGGGCGCGGGGCCTCGCCGGTTGGCGGCGCGGCGCCGCCGGGACGCGGGGGACCACCGAAGCCGCCAGGCCGGGGTGCTCCAAAGCCAGGGCGCGCGGCAAAACCCGGACGCGCGCCGGGCGCGCTGGGAGCGCCAGTTCCGGCGTATCCGCCGGGAGTGGTGCGCGTAGGATGCTTGGGGCGTGGGCCGCCGGGGAGTTGGCCGGCGGGTGCAGCAGGGCCGCCGGCAGTGCGCTGCGGATAGCTGCCCGGACCGCTGGAAGGCCGGTTGCGGTCGAAGATGGGCTTGCCGCGTTGAATGCCTGTGCCAACTGCCTGATTTCCGGTTCCGGCGACCGGGGCGGCTGCAACCACGTGGGGCGCTTTGTAGACGGGGCGTGGACCGGTCTGGGGCATGACCATGCGGCGGGCCGGCAGTGCCGCGGTGGGCGATGCGGTGTGCGTGTGGCCCTGGGCTCGACGCGGTGAGACAGCAGCGGATGGAGCAGCGGGTTCCTCTTCAATGGTGAGGATTGGCGCGTCAATCGCCGGCTCGGCCAAGGGAGCCTCTTGAGCGGGCGGAGCGGCAACGACAGGGGCAACGACAGGGGCAACGACAGCGGCTACGACAGCTGGGAGCGGGGGCGCAGGCGCAGCCGTGGGAGCGGGCAACGGCGCGGGGAGAGGCGATGGCGGCGGCGCGGGCGCAGTGGCGATTACGAGCTCAGGAGCGACTGAATCCGGAACGGGCGGAACGGCAGAAACAACCGGCGGCTTGACGGCCGGGGGCGGTTCGGCGGTGTGAGGCTGCGCCTCGTGGGGAGTTGGGGCGAGGGGAGGCGCGGGGGAAGGAGGCGCCGCAGGAGCCACGGCCGGCTTGACCGCGACGGCGGGCGTGGGCGGCGCCACCACGACGACCGTACGGGGCGGAACAATTGCGCCCGCCGGAGCCTTGGCGACCACCGGACCGGCGGGCGGTCGGGAGGCAATGGCAGGCGGAGCCGGGGGAACGACAATGGGCGGCGCGGAGCGTGGCCGAGGAACAATCCTGCGCGGCTCCGGCCGTACCGGCTGCGGCGGAGCGGCTACGGCTGCCGGGGGAGCTGGAGGCCGAGGCGGAGCGGGCGGCGCCTGTGGAGTTCGCGCCGACGCTACGGGCAGACGACTCTGGCGCGCCTCCTGCTCTTCCTTTTGCTTGGCGGCCAAGACCGCCTTGAGGGCGTCACCGGGTTTGGAGACATGGGATAGATCGATCTTGGGAACAATGACTTGAGAGGCGCGCGGCGGCGCGGCTGCGCTCTGACCGCTGGATCGCGATGCGCGCTCGAATTGCGCGCGAACCTTCTCCGCCTCGTAATCCTCCAGTGAACTGGAGTGAGTCTTGCCCTGGTCCAGGCCGAGTTCCGCCAATACGTCAAGAAGCTGCTTGCTCTTGACTTCTAGCTCGCGCGCGAGATCGTTGATACGAACCTTACTCATCCGCCTCTTTTCAAAATGCGATGCCCACGGCCCTTAGTCGCTCATAGCTACCTCATGGCAATGGCTATTCTTGAGAGTTCCATTGTTGCCCGGCCGGTTCTGAAAGACGCGCATCCTATGCGCCGTCCCCTTTGTCCGCCCGTTCGTCCGATGTTGCGCTTGCATTTTCAATCTCTTCCAGCAGCGGCTGCTCGGCGTTTTGCGCATCCTGCTCAAGCGCTTCGGCCGGCCGGTCTTCCAAGGTCTCGACTTCTGCCTCGTCCGGAATGTTCTCCACTGCCGCTTCGTCCCCGGTGCTGTACCCGGTTTCTCCTTCGGCAGCGCGGACCTCTTCCGCTTCTGCGATGACCGCCGCGCCGTTCTCGGCTTCCGCTTCGTCTGCATCCAGAATCGCTTCGCGAGCTTCTTCCGAGACTTCCGGTTCGGCGGCCTCCATTTCAGGGGCTTCGCCTTCGGCGCCCTCGGGCTGACCTTCCTCGCCTTCCTCGCCTTCCTCGAAGTGGCCGAAGTAGTGGCGCACGGCCACACTGATGCGTTCGAGGGTCTTCTCGCCGATGCCGGGAATCTCTTCGAGCTGCTCGGGGGTCATGTCGGCCAGGGTCTCGACCGTGGTGATGCCGGCGGCTACAAGCTTTTGAATGATGCCGTCGCCCAGTTCGGAGACTTGCTCGATGGGCGTGGATGGACCGCCGGAGAGAGCCTGCATCTGCTGCTCGACCTCCTGGCGCTTCTCCTCTTCGCTCTTGATGTCGATCTTCCAGCCCAGCAACTTGGCCGCGAGCCGCACGTTCTGGCCCTTCTTGCCGATAGCCAGCGACAGTTGCGTATCGTCGACGATGACTTCGAGCTGCTTGTCGGCCAGATTGGAAACTGAGACGCGGCTGACCTTGGCCGGTTGAAGGGCCTTCTGGGCGAACGTCGTGATCTCGTCGCTGTATTCGATGATGTCGATCTTTTCGCCGCGGAGTTCGCGAATGATGGACTGAACGCGCATGCCCTTCATGCCGACGCAGGCGCCGACGGGGTCAACGTCCTTGTCGCGGCTCTGGACGGCGATCTTGGTGCGCTCGCCGGCCTCGCGGGCAATGTTGCGGATGGTCACGGTGTTGTCGTAAATCTCGGGAACCTCCGACTGGAAGAGGTTCGAAACCAGCTCGGGGGCGGCGCGGGAGACTATGACTTGCGGGCCCTTGGCGGCGCGGTCCACTTTGAGCAGGACGACGCGGACGCGCTCGCCGATGGAGAACTGCTCAAGCCGCGACTGCTCGCGCTTGGGGCAGCGGGCTTCGGCCTTTCCCAGATCGTAGATGATGTCCTGACCCTCAATGCGCTTCACCGTGGCATTCAGAACTTCGTTTTCGCGGTGGGCGTACTCGTTGAAGACCGTGTCGCGCTCGGCTTCGCGCACCTTCTGGAAGATGACCTGCTTGGCCAGTTGCGCGGCGATGCGGCCCAGGGGACTGGTGTCGCGATAGAGCCGGATCTCGCTTCCCACCTCAACGCCGGGGGCCAGTTGGCTGGCCTCTTCGAGCGTGATCTGGTTGAGCGGATCCTCGACCGCGTCGGCATCCGCAACCACGGTCTTGTAGATGTAGGCCGTGATTGCGCCCGTCTCCTTGTTCAGCTCGCCGCGCATGTTCTCCTGGGTCTTGTAGAACTTGCGCGTGGCCAGGGCGATGGCCTCCTCGACCGCGCCTACGACGATGGCGGGGTCAATGCCCTTCTCCTGGCTCAGGAGCTCAATGCTCTGGTACAAAACGCTGGTGGCCATACTTTGCTTGCTCTCTCGCTTCTCGGTCGGCAGCTGAACTCGCTTCTAGTCCACGGCCGCTGATGTTGATTGGTTCAAAGGGTAGGAACTTCACCTCTTGCGACGCCCAGAATACCCTTCAGATCTCCGGCACCAGTTGCGCCTTTTCAACGTTGTCGAGCGCAATCTCTATCGTGCTCACGCCCGTCTTCTTCGTCTTGCTGTTCTGCTTGACCGCGTTCAGGTCGAGCGTAACGGTCGCTCCGGCTTCCGATCCTGTCTTCGCCTCTGCCTCGGCCACCAACCGTCCTTGCCAGTGCCGGTTGTTGCGGATCGGCTCAAAGGTCTGAATCTTCACCAGGCTCCCCAGGAACCTTTGGAACTCTTCCGGCCGGGTCAGCTTGCGATCCAGGCCCGGAGAACTTGCTTCGAGCGTGTACTCCGCGCCGGGAATCAGGTCTTCCACATCCAGCAGAACCCCAAAATCGCGGCTGAATGCGGCGCAATCTTCGTGGGTTACGCCCGACAACTGTTCCACTTTCAAAGAGCCTTCAATCAGCCGCTCCGGAAGCCCCTCGACCCCAGCCGCGATCGCCGCCTTGAGCGCGGCGCGGCCTTCGGCATTCTTTTCGAGGAAGATGCGGAGAGTGCGCTCCTTTGCCGGGCCGATGAACTCCACGTCCACCACATCCAGCCCATGCGAGGCTGCCACTCTTGCCGCTGCCGCCCGAATCTCGTCCAGCTTTACCGCCATCGTCCCCACGCAGCATCAACCATTTGGCGGCTTTTACCTCGATGTTCAGCCCCGAGGTTTTGCCGCAAATAAAAAGTGGGCTGTAAGCCCACTCCTCTCTCCGCCAGCCGGCCTGGTCACGGCAACCATGGCGGACAAATTCGTCTGCATACTCATCATACGGCGAAACGCGGGGAAATTCAATGCTCAAGTGGCGGGAAGGGGGCGGATTTCACCCAGCTTGCAGGCTGGTCGGCGCAAGTCCTGCGAATCACTTTTTCTTCGATGGTTCCGCAGGCAGGTCGTTGTTTGCCTTTTCGGCGTCCTGATTCCCTGCCCGGACGCCGCGGGCACAGCGATTCGCAACTTCACCGCCAACTGCTTTCAAATTGGCGAGAACTTTGCGCTCAGTTTTGGGGCCCATCCCGCCACCGTCCGTTCCGCCGGCCGCAGTGCATAGGTACATCTGCCTGCGAGGGGAAAACGTCCCCAGCACTTCAAGAAAGTCCTTCGGGTTTTTCTTGAGTTGCTCCGAATAAAACGTTCCAAGGCCCTCTGAGGTAGCTGCATTCCAGCCGTTATAGCCAGCCAGAAGCTACAGCAATAACTCCTTGTGGCCCTGCCCATAGAGCCCCATAAGCAGTTCCATCGTTCCATCGTCGCCGTCTCTGCGCCAGACGCTCAGCAGTTCATTAAGGTTGCGCTCGTAATCGTGGCCAAGCGCGGCCAATACATAGATGGCCAACTGCCAGTGCCAGCCCGTTTCATCGCGCTTGGCGGCCACCAGAAGCCGGATTGCGCGCGCCCGCTCGGCAGGCTTCAGTGCCAGTGAGCGTGGAGGAGTGTCATCCGGCGCTAGATGGCGAAGGATGCCCTCCGGCTCTGCCGGGTTTATCCCTTTGAACCTGTCGGGTGCCGCTTGGCCAAGAGCCGTTTCTGAGCCGAGCAAGAACGCCATGACGGTGACAATAAGAATGAGAAATCTTGATCGGAACTTCATCAACCGGCCCTTCTCGCGTGAATTACAACGGCCAAGAATCCCACCCTTGCGACAAAGACAGGAACGTCGCAAGGATGGGGCACCCAGCCTCGGCGGAGCGGAAAGACACGAACTCCTCATCACTAACGCCTAGCCGACTACTTGTAAATCTCCGGCACAAAGTTCTGCTCGCTGATGGGCGGGCGTACGTACTTCGACTTTTCCAGCTTGGGCAGCGCCAGCGGCTCGGGCGTCAGATCTTGATAGGGAATCATCGAAAGCAGGTGGCGAATGACATTGAGCCGGGCGCGCTTCTTGTCTTCGGCATTGACCACCCACCATGGAACCTGCTTGGTATCGGTAATGGCGAACATATCGTCTTTGGCGCGCGAGTACTCGGCCCAGTGCTTGCGCGACTCGAGGTCCATGGGGCTGAGCTTCCAGCGCTTGGTGGGCTTGTCCATGCGGTCCTGAAAGCGGCGCTCCTGCTCGGCGTCGCTGACCGAGAACCAGTATTTGATGAGGATGATGCCGGAGCGAACCAACATGCGCTCGAACTCCGGGCAGCTCTGCATGAATTCCTGATACTGGGCCTCGGTGCAGAAGCCCATCACGCGCTCCACTCCGGCGCGGTTGTACCAACTGCGGTCGAAGAGCACCATCTCGCCGGCCGCGGGCAGATTCGGGACGTAGCGCTGGAAGTACCATTGGGTCTTTTCGCGCTCAGTCGGCGTGCCCAGGGCCACCACCCGGCAGACGCGGGGATTGAGCGACTCGGTGATGCGCTTGATGGCCCCGCCCTTGCCGGCCGCGTCGCGCCCCTCGAAGAGCACCACCACGCGCAGGTTCTCGTGGCGAATCCACTCCTGGAGCTTGACCAGCTCAACCTGCAAACGGCTCAGTTCGCGCTCGTAGTTGCAGTCCTTTCCCAACTCCAGGACCTTGGCGTTCGCGGCCGGCAACTGCGCCGGCGCCTCGTCCGGCTTCTTGCCGTTGGAAGAGTCATGCTTCTTGTCGGTCGAAGGCTTTTCCTTCTCCGCGCCGTGCTGGTGCTTCTTCTTGTTCTTGTCTGCCATCTGCCTTCCTCCGTCCACGGCGGCCTGTGGTTGTCGCTGCCATTGCCCGTTGACGCTGGACGCAGCCGACCGCCATTCGATCCATCGGCATGATTCTATTCCTTGTTACGCCAAAGTCGGCAAGCTATTGTGAGGGCGAAGCGAGGAAGGAAGAGCGAAGCCGCCCACAGGGGGGCGGCTTCAGGGAGAAATGAGTGGTTGTTGAGCCGAGCATCTCTTCAGAGACTATCTGGGGAGCGGCCAGTTCGCATTGACGATGTTGGCGGCGTTGGCGGTGCCGATGCCGGAGGTAAAGTCCCATCCTACGCCGGCGTTGTAGGCCGGCTTGGGAGCCCAGTCGGAGGTGGAGAGAATCCCGTACGTGCCGCCGTCGATATAGCAGTCGATGGGGATGGAGACGGGGTGCTTCTTGCTGCCGCTCACGAGCGCCTGGCAAGCCCCCACATTGTCGCCCTGCGTAACGTCGTTGAAAAGGCAGTTTGCGCCGATGGCGTTTCCGAGCGAGGAGTTGCAGGAGGGATTTCCGGATTTGCCGTACTCGGCAGCGGCGAGGCTGTAGAGGACGGTGTTGGAGTTGCCCCAGCGCTGGCCGGTCTTCTGGTTAACCAGCGCCTGGATTCCGGCCCAGATGGGGCTGGAGATCGAGGTGCCGCCAAAACCGGCCCAGGTGGAGGGATCGCCGGCGCAGGGCGTGAAGCCTGAGCTGCCCGTGGGGTCGGAGATGCAGACGGCGTAATAAACGCCCCAGAACCCGTTGGACGCGAAGAGCGAAACGTCGGGGATGTCGCGAACGCCGTCCCGAGGAACGCCGACCAGCTTCTGCCAGTATGGCTTGGCCCAGCCCTGGCAGCTACCGCTGACGACGCCGCTCAATTGCGGATTGCCCAAGGCGCAAGCGCTGGGTCCGCCGCTGCCGCCAACCGCGTTCAACAATATGCCCTCGTCTGCCTCGGTTTGAGTTATGAAATCGAGGTAGTTGTTGCAGACGCTGTCCGGTCCATAGGTCGTAAAGGGAGCGCCGATGGCCGAGACTAGAAGGCTGCCCGCGCAGGAGTCGTTCCAGGGAACCTCAGGAATGTAAGAGGCCGCGGACTGGAAGTTCGGTCCGTTGGCCGTGTTGAAGTAGGTGCCGGGGGTGCCGAGCGGAACGTACCCGAAGTCGGTGCCGCCGACGGAGATGTTGTAGGGAGTCGAGGTGAATCCGCTCACGCCGATGCCGTAGGTGGAAACGGAGCCTCCCGCCGAACTGGCTGCGTCCTCATCGCCGGATGAGACGAAGACGGAAACGCCCTCGGCGGCGGCGATCTGGTACAGCTCATAGATGTAGAAGTTCTCTGCGGCTCCGTCGAGAGCCTCGGCCTCGCCGTAGCTGATGCTGACGACCGGCGGCGGATTCCTCTGCTGGAGCAGGTTGGCAAGCGCAAGAAAGCCGCCGAATTGGGTCTGGGTGTCGGCGCAGGCCGCGTTCACGATGGCCGCGTTGGGAGCGGCAGCCGAAGCCCACTCGATGTCGATGGCTGCTTCCACGTCGTCTCCGGCGTTATCGCCCGTTCCGCCGACCAGCCCAACTCCTGGATCCTTGCATCTGTTTGAGCCCTGGGGATTGACCTGTGTGAGGCTGCCATGCGGAAATGCGGCGCTGAGCCCGAGAACGTTGCGGAAGGCCAGCCAGTCGTTCACGCTGTACTGATCTGTATCTTCGATCAGTACGATCGTCTGCCCCTTGCCGGTAATGCCCGCCTTGAAGAGGGGATTGAAGTTGTAGATTGTGGCCAGGTCGGCCGCCCCGAGGTAGGCCGCGAAGCCGCCGGTCGCAATGCCTTTTCTGCCGTTGGCCTGGCTGCGGGGGCGAGGCACGTTCAAGGCGTGCGGCATAAAGTCGTTTAGCTTGGCAATGCCCGCCACCGCCGGAGCCAGCGCTGCCGGAATATCGGGATCGTTGAAGTTGGCCAGATGCGCCTTGCCGTTGACCGACAATTTGTGCAGCGGAGCGTGAAATGTTTCGGCCACCCGCCCGGCGGTTCCCGAGAACTCGATCACCAATCCGTCGGGGGAGACGGAGTTGACGCTGAAGCCCTCCGAGGTTAGCCAGCTCTTGACGATGGCGATGTCAGCAGCGCTGGGGCCGAAGAGGGCGCCGATCTGCGCATTGGTGAGCCACTTGTGATAGTTGGGCGAAGCGGGATCGTGCGACTCGGCAACATACTGAGTGAAGGCGGCCTCGGATTCCGGGGAACGCCGCAGGATGAGCTGCAAGGCCTCAAGCGGAATGCCGGCGTCGGCCGCGCCCAGGTCGTTGGCGGCAATCGCCTCCGGGCGCGTATTGCCCGGCAATGTCAACCGCTGCGCGTTGTCTATGCCCCCTGTAATCAGTTGGCGTGGGGATTGAGCAGGCGCAATCGCCGCCAAACCAAGGGCAAGAGCCAGCGACGAAAGCACACGGACAGAAAGGAATTGGGGAGATTTCATTTGGGGATGCTCCTGAGAGGGGACTTCTGGAACTCCGCCAGTGTAACACGAAAGTTGCAGTTGTAGAGTCAGGAAGATAGCTCGCCAGATTGATCGATTCTGCGGACCTTGGCCCGCTATTTGGCGGCCAGGGTCCGACGAAGAAACGCCACGACCTTGGTGAGTGAATCGGCGGTAGCCTTCGGATCGTATTCCATATGCCCCTTCCAATGCTCCGCGGCGGGATCGAGATAGGTTATGGGAGGCGCATCGAGGTTGAATCCATGCGATGCGCCAAAGTACTCGACGGTGGTCAAGTCGAAATGGAAATTCGTCTGTAGCAGGGTTTTCAGTTCGGGAACGCTCTTTCCGTCGCCGTAGACGTCCGCATTTCCATAAAAGACGATGATCGGAGCGCCGGTCAGCCCGCTGCTAAGCTCGACCTTGGGAATGAAGACCTTGGCTACGGGATAGAACGCCGCGTGGGCCGCAAAGCCCTTCTCATCTCCCAACCACTTCTTGCGGTCGTCTTCCAGCGCGGTTCTCAAGGTGATTGCGCCGCCCAGCGAAAACCCCATGATGCCTATGCGGTTGGGATTGATCGTTGGCAGCTTTCGCAGCTCCTTGAGCGCCGCGAAAGCCAAGGGGAGGAAGGTATCGATCGGGGGGCGGTCCGTGGGCTTGCTGAAGATTCCATCCTTGAAATTGACCTCGAAGATGGCTATCCCTTCGTTCAAAAGCGGCTGCCTGAAGAGCGTGCCGCGGGCGTCGATTCCGGCCGAGCCGTGAACCAAAACGACAGCCGGGCTCGGAGCGGTGGCGTTCTCCGGCAGGTAGAGCGTTCCATAGACTTTGTAGGCCTGGTTCTGGTCGAGCGAGGAAAAGTCGATTCGCGTTCCGGCGGAGGATGCTCCGGGAGGAATGGCGAAAGCTGCGGGGAGGATCATTGCCAGAAGTGTGAAACAGGCGAGAAGTCTCATTCTTGAAGCCCTCCGATAAGAGTGCGTAAATTGGGACAAATATGACTCAAGCCGATTGAATATCTTCCAGAGGCTCAAGCTTGAAATAGCTCTGGAGAGTTTGGGTGCAAGCAAAAGGCTGCTTCCGTCACCGCAGAAAGTCTATCGTAACCGGGACCTCTGCGCCTCGCGCCGGCTGGGGCAGGCAGGAAAGCCCGAGGTCTTATTGGAAAGTCGAGAGAGCGCGCCCCGGCTGGCGATCACTTCTCCTCGATGGGCTCGACGCGGACCTTGCCGATGCGGCGGCCTTCCATCTCCGCAACGGTAAGCCGCCGGCCTTCGAAGGTCACGGATTCGCCGGCTTCGGGGATGTGGCCGAGGCGCATGAGCAGAAAGCCAGCCAGGGTCTCCACGCCGCCGTCACGTGGCAGGCTCCATTGCATCTGAGTTTCCAGGTCGCGCAGGTTCACGCCGCCATCCATCAGCAGCGCGCCACTGGCGGTGGTAAGGGCGGGGATCGCGGGCACGTCGAACTCGTCTTCCAGTTCTCCTGTCAGCTGCTCGATGGCGTCTTCGGCGGTGACCAGGCCGACCGTCGAGCCGTACTCGTCTACGACAATGGCGATGTGGCGGCGGCGCTGCTGGAAGTCGCGAATGAGGTCGAGGGCGCTTTTGGTTTCGGGCACGACCAGAACGTCGCGCATCACCTGGCTGACCTTGAATTCGATCGGGAGAGTGGTGATGCGTGCCTTGGACCGGAAGAAGATGAGCCGGGCCAGGTCCCTGGAGTAGACGCAACCCACAATGTGCTCCGGGCCGCGGCTCTCGTCGTAGACCGGGACGCGGGAGTGATGGCGGTCGATGATCCTCACGATGGCCTCTTCAACCAGCATCTTCGAGGGTAGCGAAAATATCTTCTGCCTCGGGGTCATGATCTCGCGAATGGGCACGTCGTCCAATTCAAGGGCACGGTGGATGAGCGTCTCCTGAAACCTGGGCAGCAGGCCCATGCGGCGGGCGGCGGTGGCGATGAGCTTGAGTTCCTCGGGCGAGTGCACCTGGGCGCGCTCGGTGATGGGAATATCGAAGCCGCGGAGGATGACGGCGGCCGACGCCCTAAGTGCGCGCACGGCGGGGCGAACCGTGGCCATGAAGATCAGCATGGGCGGCGCCACGGCCACGGCAAGCGCTTCGGCCCGGCGCAGAGCCAGAGACTTGGGAACCAGTTCGCCCACCACCACATGGAAGTATGTGATGAGGGCAAAGCCAAGCGTGATGGCGGCGACATGGGCGTAGATGAGCGCGTGGGGCTGGGCGAGAGGCAGAGCGCTGAGCCAATCCATCAGGACCGAGGCGGCCAGCGGCTCGCCCAGCCAGCCGAGAGCCAGCGAACAGAGAGTCACGCCCAGTTGGACGGCGGGGAGAAAGTCGTCCAGATCCTGCTGCAAGAGGCGGACGGCGCGGGCTCCGGGAACCCCGGCGGCCAGCAACTGCTCGATGCGTGTATCGCGGATCGAGACCAGCGCGAACTCGGCGGCCACAAAAAAGGCGTTGGCCAGAATCAGCATGGCCACGGCGACAAATTGCAGCGGGAGAAGACCGTGCATCTCGGTTGTGAGGATAGCATCCCCAGGGGGCAGGGATCAGGGATCAAAGATCAGAGGAGCGGTGTGACCAGCGTATTTCGATTGGCGCTATAATCGCTGCAAGGATTGAGTTGCCCGCATGAAGGTGCGCGATGTACTGAAGCTGATTGAGGACGACGGCTGGTATCAGGTAGCGCAGAAAGGCAGCCATAGTCAGTTCAAGCACCCAGTGAAGATTGGCCGAGTCACGGTGGCGGGTCATCCTTCGCAGGAGATGGACAAGGGAACCTTCGGCAACATTCTCAAGCAGGCGGGTTTGAAATGAAGGAATACGCGGCTGTATTCGAGAAAACATCCAACGGCTGGAGCGCCTATGCTCCGGATTTGCCGGGTCTGGGCGTGGCTGCGGCAACCTTCGCCCAGACAGAACAGTTGTTGCGCGAAGGAATCGAAATGCACATCGATGGAATGCGCGAGGATGGTTTGCCGATTCCAGAGCCGCTTGCGCAAGTAATGCGATTGGCGATTCCTGCCTGAACATGTAGTCGATTGTTGGCTCGCAACTTCTTCGCAGTGAGGCTGCGAAAAGAATGGGGCGCCCGGCTCGGTAGTATCTCAGTTTGAATTTCTGTAAAGAGTGATGATCGGACCTAATCGAGAGCGGCGAACGCTGGCGCGTGGCGCAACTCGCCAGTTGTAGCAGGGAGCGATGGCGATAGACTAAGCACCATAAAATGGGGTCCGGCGTATGGGGACGTGAAACCCGCTGCCGCCTCCCTGTCAAAACCAAACCGTTGGTAGTAATTCGGATCACCCAGAACGAAGATAGCGGCCCAGCCTTTGCTGCGAGCACTGTTCACTGCTCTCCTAACCAAGGATGATCCAATACCGCTCCGCTGCCTTGCAGGAATGACCGATAGGGGAGCAAGCGCCAAAGCCGGGAACGGACCGTCCATCCTGGATAGCAGAACATGACCGACAATTTGGCCGTTTTCTTCGGCCACCATCGAGACAACACTATCGCCGGCTTCTCGCAGTTCATTTACGAGTTCAGCCTCAGCCAATTCGCCGAATGCACATGAAACGACCTGGTAAATAGCTTTCCAGTCGCGTGGGTTTTCATCTCGGACGTCAATCATCCTCACCGATTTGAACACGGAGCGGTACGGCTAGCAAGTATGGGTCTGTCGAGGATAGAGTGCTGAAAATCTAACTGAGACACTACTCAAAGCTAGCAGCCCGTGGTGAAAGTCAGGTCTTGAAAGGGCACGGCTTCAGCCGTGCCGTAAACTGCTGAAAGGAAACGATGGGATTTAGCCCCTGAGGGACGGTCTTAGGAGTTCTCGACTTTCACCACAGGCTGCTAGCCTGAATTATGCGTGAAGTCATATACAGCGAAAGCCTGATGTGCTACAAACATGTTGACTAGACAGCATTTACAGCACAAAAGGACTTTCGCTTGACTGATTTTACTCCGACACAGAGTGTATTGTTTACTGAGCTTGAAAAGCGTCCGGTTTTGTTGGCATTTGATCAGGCGCATGGCAGCAGCGATGGTGGATCGATCCTGCTCTCAGCCGCCAATCGGCGCTTTGGCGATGGTCTGATCGAGAGCCTGAGCGCGTGTCTGGATGCGCGCCGAACTGACCGATGAGACCGAGCATGTTTACGGCGACACGCGTTGCGCAGCCAAGAGTTGGAAGCAGGAACGGCGTGTGATCTTCAAGGCCGAGGTGGTCAAAGCCGGCGGCAAGCAGCCGCGCGATAACCCGCGTTTCGTCGTTACCAATATGCAGCAAAGCCCGCAGTGGCTCTACGAAAAGGTCTATTGCCAGCGTGGCGGCGTCGAGAACCGGATCAAGGAACTCAAGGCTCTCGATGTGGATCGCACCAGTTGTACAAACTTCTGGGCCAACCAACTGCGCGCGCCGATGGCGGCTGCGGCCTATGTGTCGATGCAGGAGATTCGCTTGAATGCGGAACTGACAACGCTGGCCCGGGCGCAAGTCTGGACGCTGCGTGAGCGACTGTTGAAACTCGGCGCTCGCGTGGTGGCCTCGGCGCGGCGCATCGTTGCGCGCCTGCCAGAAACGTTTCCATGGCGAAATGATTTTCAGAAGATCGCCGCCGCGCTGGGCGCGACCGCCGGATAACGACTCCGCGAAGGCCGATAACTCAATCGATCAAGAACAGACGCAAAGCCTGTCGGGGATAACCATGCGTGAAATGCGCCGACCTATGCCTGAAAACGACTGAAGGGATGAATCGGCCATCGCTCGGAACAGGCCGAATCAACTTCTTCCCTGAAAAAGCAAAACGCACGCCACCGTTCCGTCAAAATGCCTCTCCTCCGACGCGTTCATGAATGATGTAGGCTAAGGGCGCAAACGTTGCCGCATCTTGGCGTTTTGCAGGACACGACGATATAAATGTGCTTTGCCATGATGGTCGCAATTATACGGCGTCATTCTGGGGATTGAATTCTCGGCCTCCGCGTGCGGCACGGCTGAAGCCATGCCCTTTCAAAGCTATTGCCCATGAGGGTTGATGGACCTCATGCAATTGCTTTGACAACTCGTCGCGGCAAACTCCGTTCAGGAGTGACGCCGCCAAGGGTTAGACTGAATCCAGCCCCGCGATGAAAGACTCGATCTACGTCTCGAAGGAGAACTACCTCAAGGCCATACTGGAGGCCGAAGCCGAGGGCCGCCAGGTGATTCCGGCCATGCTGGCACACTGGCTCGAGGTTCTGCGCCGGCCGTAACCATGGCGCTCAAGCGCCTGAAGCGCGACGGCTACGTCGAAGTGCGCGGGGACGGCATTGTGCGGCTGACGGCGGTGGGGCGCGAAACTGCTTACAACACCGCCTTGCGCCACCACCTGATCGAGCGCATGTTGAGCGAAGTCTTCGGCATGGAGTGGTACGAGATTCACGAGGAGGCCGAGCGACTGGAGCACGCCGTCTCGCCGGCCTTTGAGTTGAAACTCAAAGAAAGGCTGGGTGAAGGCGGCGCCTGTCCCCACGGCAACCAGGTGCTGGCCGAGAGTCCAGCTCAGCGCAAACAGCGCGGCGAGACGCCTCTCTCCGAGGCCGTCGAAGGCCAGCGCTACACCGTCACCAGCCTCCACGAGCGCGACCACAAGCTGCTGATGTTTCTCCACGAAACGGGAATTGGACCAGGCGCACTGGTGCGTGTGGTGAAGCAGAATTACGATCAAACCGTGTCAATTGAATTAGATAAGGGGAGCGCGATTCTGGGGCGGCCAGCGGCGGAGGCGGTTTGGCTGATGCCGGCCCAGGCAGATAATATAATTTAATAAGAATGATTAACTATAGTTAACTAGTTGTGGCATACTCGATTGTATGAGCGCAACGG
>CAWCWQ010000049.1:0-11144 GCA_963799145.1 uncultured Acidobacteriaceae bacterium
TCGCTGCACCTGCCCGTCGCCGCTCTTCGTCACCCACGACTGCGCATCCGGGTCCGCCACATCCGTCGTTCCCAGCCGGCTCAGGTATTCAAAGGCATAAAACGACGGTTTCCGGATTCCCTGGTAGTTCATCAGCCCGAATCCGCCGTGGAAGGGCGTGAACCGCGGTCCGTTCTCCTCGAAGATGTCGGTGAAGGTCCAGTACGACAGCGAGTCCACATACGGCGTCGCGCGCTTCGCCTTGTCCAGGATGAAGCTCGCCTGGTGATACTGGTCGTGCATGAAGTCGGTGGGCGTGTAGGCCGAACTCCACTCCGTAAAGTGCAGTTCCAGCTTCGGAAGCGCCGATTGCAGCAGCAGCTCCCTCGAGTGCTGCATCCGCCCGCTTACCGCGTCCGGCGAGGAATCCAGGATGGTCCCCGCCGTGCCGTTCTCGTCGAGGTACCCCTGCTTCACCCCATAGGCGTGGGTGGAGACAAAATCCACTGCCACGTGGTTTGCGGCGCAGTACTTCACAAACTCCTGCTCGTACTTGTACGGCATGGCGGAAGCCGGCCCGCCCACGCGGCATGTGGGGCACTCCGCCTTAATGGCCTCGGCCGTCGTCTTGTACAGGCTCAGATACTCTTCCAGAGTCCCGGTAAAGAACCCGGAAAGGTCCGGCTCGTTCCACACCTCGTAGTACCAGGATCCGATCTCCTCCTCGCCGTAACGCTCCCGCCAGTGCGCGACAAGCGCATGGATCAGTCCGCTCCACTTTGCCGGGTCCTTCGGGGGCGTGACGTTCCCCTTCCACCAGAAGATGGTCTTGTCGCCGCTGGCCAGCTTGGCGGGCATAAAGCCCAGCTCCACAAACGGGCGGATCTTCAGGGCCAGCAGCCCGTCGTAAAGCGCGTCGATGTACTGGAAGTTATAAAGCGGATTGCCCTTCGAGTCTTCGCCATATACGCCCATGTCGTCGTGCAGAAGGCCGTGCATGCGGATGTAGCGGAAGCCGATATCCTTCTGGACCTCGGCCAGTTGCTGCTGCCAGTCGGCGCGCAGGCCTTCGTTCGCCCTTCCCGCGCCCACCACCATCAGCGGAACGCGGCTGTGCGGCCCTTCCACGCGAGAGAGATCGATGCCGATCTCGCGCACGTTCGAGTCGCCTCCGCTCTGGGTGGCAGCCGTGGCGGCAAAGGCGAAAAGACAAGCCAGGCAAGAAAGAATGGGCGGCGATTTGCGGAACATGGCGGTTCAACTCCTAAGTGATGTGGAGCGATATGCTTGCCCATGCTAAATGACCCGGCTGGTCCGCGCAATCGCCGCGGGCTGATCGCTGTTAACGTGGCCAAGAGCGACTACGCCTCCGCCGAAGTTCCCGTTACCGTCCGCCCCGCCTCGACTTAGGTCACCCAGCGGCTGCTGGTTCCCGCCCGCGGCAAGGCCGTCCAGCGCAACCTCATCCAAGCCCAGCCTACCCAGGATCAGGTGAACGATGGCACGGTTCATGAGACCCTGGCCAGCATGCACTTCAGGCGGCTCGACAAACCGCAGACAGTTCGCCCTCATCGAGCCAGCCCAACCCGCCGCAGCCGTGAGATATTCTTTTATGGATTGCAAGAATGGGTGATTGCTATGGACGGAACCGTCTTTACAGCCCTCGTTTCGGGAGCGGTCGCACTTTGCACGGTAACCTTCACGCAGGCGCTCACACACTATTTCGGCCGTAGGCGCGACCTCGAAGCAGACTGGCGGAGGCTGAAGCTTGAGCACTACAAGGAATATGTTGCCGCCTTGTCTGGAATTGTTTGTAGCTCCGATGCAGCCGCCCACCGGCGGTACCGCGATGCGGCAAACAGCCTAAACCTCGTTGCGCCGCCAAAGGTTCTGATTGCCTTGCAAGCTTTTCTGGACGAAACTTCCGTCAAGAATCGAAACCGAACCGATTCCAAATACGAATCTCTCTTTTCGCAACTCATGCGCTACATGCGCACAGATTGCCATCCAAGATCGCCGAACGACAATCCAGAATTTTTGTTCCTCACGATCAATGTTCCACCTGATGCCACAAGCGACAGCGAGGAACAAATGCATTCCCAGGAGAAATGAGCCATGGAGTTCTTTCAGATCAAACTTACGCTCAAACACACCAAACCGCCCATCTGGCGCAGAATCGTCGTCGCGCCCGAGATCCGACTGGACAGATTGCACGACGTTCTACAGATCGCGATGGGCTGGACCAATTCGCATCTTTATCAGTTCGAGACTCCGGATGGCTACTTTTCCGATCCCTCATTCGAGGTGGAGGAGACGCAGAGTTCCAGAAAGGCAACCCTCAAGTCCGTGTTGGGAGGGCTCCGTTCGTCCATCCGTTACGAGTACGACTTCGGCGACGGTTGGGACCACCAGATTCTGCTTGAAAAGGTCGTGGAGCTGGATCAGCCGGTTCTCGCATTCTGCGTGGGTGGGGCGCGTTCCGGCCCGCCCGAGGACTGCGGCGGCCCCTGGGGATACGCCAACCTGCTTGCGAACCTGAAAGACCCAAAGAGCGCCGAACATGATTCGATGAGCGAGTGGGCCGGCCCCGAGTTCGACTCCGAGGCCTTCGACATCGAGGCGATCAACAAGCAGCTTGGCCGGCTCGCGCCTCCGCAGCCCAAGAAGCCGGCTGCAGAAGCAGGTCGCCGCTAAGAAATCGGCAGGCCGGGGCGCGAAGCAGCCCCGGCTTCCAGGCATCGAGAGCGACCTTGATCTGCTGAGGTGATCTAACCGTCCTTCTTCTCCGCGTTCCGCGCGCGGATATTGAACTAGCTGTCCGCGCCTCAGAAGTTGAATTTCTCGCGGGAGCCGTTATCGCTTCGCGTGAGGCATCTTGACCTTCAACTCCCGCATGACCTCATCGAAGCGCCCCGATTCCAGCAGGTTTTGGAAGATAACGTATGGGTCGCTTGCAGCGCCCTCTTTGCGCAGGGTTTGCGCGATGAACAGGATGCAGATTCGCCGCGTCTGAGAGGAGGCGATCCAGCAGATTCTCAGCCGTCCTTTGCGTAGCCTGAAGATGTTCGAGAGCTTCCCGCGCAGAGCGTAGCGCTTGTTGAGCGGGTCGTTCGGGATGATCGTCTTGACTGCTTCCTTCACCATGTTGAAGGTCGTCGAGTGGGCGCTTTCGCGGTGGCCTGCGGCTTCGGCCGCCTTCGCCTTCCGGTACAGGTCCGCATAAACGGTCTCCGCCGAAGCCGTCATCTCAACGGTGTAAGGCAGCGGGGAGGGCCGCTCCTCTTTCGCTCGAACGGCATCCTTTTCTCCCCTTGGCAGCATCGGCTACTCCTTCTCCAGATCCGCTTCAATCTCCATCAGCGTCCGAACCCGCCCAGCGCGAATATCCTCGAACGCCGCAAGCAGGCCGTTGCGCTCCGTGTCGTTCGTGAGCATCTCAACCATGCTCAACAAAGAGTTGAACTCCGCCCGCATCTCCTGGTACCGCTTGTAAGAAAAGAGCACAGAGAGTGGGGTATCGTTTTCCTGAATTACAAGCGTGTCGTCCGTCTGCTCCCGCAGCCTGGCAGCATTCAGTTCACGCAGCTTGCTTACCCCCACATATCGAATCTGAGGATCGATCTCCGGGAAGGCGTATGTTGTCATAAGGGTTCTCCTTCCCCCAGCGTACACCCATTTGGGGCGTTCTCGGGAATCGTCCGACAGGATATTGCAGGATTGTTGCCACAAAAATGCGTACGATGCTGTCAGAATACCGACTAATTTATGTCAACAATGGTCAAACCTCTCACAGCGGGTCAAGAATCCTCGAACACGCTACTCTTTCTTCTCCGCATTCCGCGCCCGCACCTTGAACCAGATCGGCGTTCCTTTGAAGCCGAAGGCCTCGCGGATCTGGTTCTCCAGGAAGCGCTCGAAGCTGAAGTGCAGCTTGATGTCGCGGTCGGTGAAGAGCACAAAGGTGGGCGGCGCGACGGCGGCCTGCGTCATATAGAAGATGCGCACCCGCTTGGCCATCGGCACCGGCGCGCGCTGGAAGTCGATCTTCTCCAGAAAGCGGTTCATCTGCCCGGTCGAGACGCGCTTGCGCCGCTCGGCGGCCACGGCCTACTACCTCGTGCAGCACGCGCAGCGCTTCCAGCCGCCGGTCCCTTCCAGCGCGGAGAGAAAGATCACCGGCGCATAGCTCAGGTACTTGAGCACCGTGCGCAGTTGCTTCTCGAAGATCTCGCGATCGGCGGGCGGCTTGCCGTCCGTGCGGCCCGTGGTCACCGCGTCCCACTTGTTCACCACGAATGATCACGCTGCGCCCGCTCTCGTGGGCATAGCCGCCGATGGTGGCGTCGGCCGCCGTCACGCCATCGGTCGCGTCGAGCACCAGCAGGGCCACGTCCGCGGCTTCCAGGTGCCGCCGCGCCATCACCACGCTCATCTTTTCGGCCATCAGGTGGGTCTTGCCCTTGCGCCGGATGCCGGCCGTATCGACAAACCGGAGCTGGCTGCCCTCGAACTCCACCACCTCGTCCACCGCGTCGCGCGTGGTGCCGGCGATGGGCGAAACAATGGCCCGCTCGGTTCCGGTCAGCGCATTCAGCAGCGTGGACTTGCCCACGTTGGGCCGCCCGATGATGGCCACCGAGGTCTCGTGCTGCTCAAACTCGCCGTGGGTGCGATGGAGGGACTGCGCGTCCGGCGGTTCCTCTCTGCCGAAGCTCTTCGGCCTCTTGCAGCGGCCTGGGCCTCATCCTCTGACGGCTCAGTCTCGGCCGGCGCCGGAATCGCCTCGGCAATGGCATCCAGCAGGTCGCCGATGCCCAGCCCATGCTCGGAGCTGATGGGAAAGACGTTGCGAATGCCCAGCTGGCGGAAGTTCTCCGCGGCAATGGCCATGGCCTCGCCCTCGACCTTGTTGACGGCCAGAAAGAGCGGCTTGCCGCCGCGAATCAGCAGCTTGCACCAGGTCGTAGTCGGGACTGGCCAGCTCGGTGCGCGCGTCCACCACCAGCACCAGCGCGTCGGCCTCTTCCAGCGCCACCTTGGCCTGGGCGTAGATCTCGGTGGGGATCAGCTCGGGGTCGTCGGGCACCATGCCGCCGGTGTCCACCAGCCGAAATTGCCGCCCGGCCCACTCGTATTCGCCATAGATGCGGTCGCGGGTAATGCCCGGCTCGTCGCCGACAATGGAGCGGCGGCTCTTGGTGAGCCGGTTGAAGAGCGTGGATTTGCCCACGTTGGGCCGGCCCACAATGGCCACCAGCGGCAGCGCGCCCGCGCCGGGTGTGCCGGGTACTACCGATCTGCGATACTTGCCCAAGACTTGTCTCCAATCCTTGCTTCGCTGGGTAAGACGGCCCGGATCAATCCCAGATTCGCTTCACGCCGTAGAGGTCGAAGATCCTGTCGCGGCTGATCAATGGAATTCTCAGATCCAGGGCCTGTGCGGCCAGCAGCCGATCGAAGGGGTCGCGGTGATGCGCCGTGAGTCGCCCCGCGCGGATCACTTGCCGGGCCGTTGTCTCCAGCATGGAGTACCCTCCCTGCGTCAATAGAGCTTCAAAGTTGTCCAGGAGATACGCGGCATCCAGCTTCCCAATCGCGCTCTTGATTGCCATCTCCCATGGTGTAACGATGGAAACAACCAAGACTGAGGAGCGATTCTTGCAAATGCTTTGAACCGAAACAGGAAGTATTTTCGGAGATTGCAGAATCCAAAGGAGCGTGTGCGTATCGAGCAGATAGGTCATTCTTCTGTAGTCTCGGAGGGAGGTGGAATCAAGGGTGCATCCAGCATCCAGCCCCAACCGCACTCCACCAGCTCCTCGTCGGTCATCGGATCGAAAGCGTCCTCATCCCAGCGGATTTTCCCCTCAAATCCGCCCATAAGCCGGAAGGGCAGCTTGGGCGCGATCGGTTCGTTGATCGGCACGATCTTGGCCACCGGCTTCTTGCCGCGCATAACCACGACTTCTTCGCCCGCTTCTGCCTCTTTCAGCAGCCGCGAGAGGTGAGTCTTTGCCTGATGGACAGTGTAGGCCATGGACTAAGTATGCTTAGTCCACTTGGGGAAGTCAACCGGGGGGAGGCGGTGGCGCGTCCCGGCCATTTGCTTTCTCCCATCTACACCGCGCAATTCAGGCCAGTCAACTGCACAGTCGCAGTTGAGGATGCGACGATGCACATACAACGCAGCCAAATGAATCTCAATGCGGTCAATCCATATTCCGCCGCCGCGGAGAAAGCCTTCGCCGCTCAACGCGCCGCCACTGTCCGCAAGAAGCTCTTGAAGAGCGCTAGGGGGATCGAAGGCGCATCGTCTCCCGAAGAGGCCTTCATGGTCGGCCGATGGATGGACTCGCGCTACAGCCTAGGCCGGAACGAGGAGCCGTAACGGCATCGCCTGGAACGAGGAACCGGACTTCGGGTGACGCTGGGGTATTGGACTGCGAACCAAGGCGCAATGGGCTAGATCGTGGCATCGGTCCGGCTTTCAACGATGCCGCCTTCCGGTAAGCGCCCATTGCAGCGTGTCCATCCCCTGATTTTGCGCTGCGGCATTTGACATTCCTCTAAACAATTCTCGTGGAATATGTATAGACTGATGGGATTCCCTGTCCGATGGAGGTTGTCCCATGCCAAAATTCGTGATTGAACGTGAGATTCCCGGAGCCGGTTCGATGTCGGCTTCTCAGTTGCAGGGCGTGGCAGAGAAGTCCTGCAGTGTTCTGCGCAATCTTGGGCCGCAGATTCAGTGGCTGCACAGCTACGTCACCGAAAACAAGATCTACTGTGTCTACATCGCTCCGAACGAAGAAGTGGTGCGCGAGCACGCGCGAATGGGAGGGTTTCCCGCCAACAGCGTGTCGCAAGTGCTGAGGATCATCGATCCCACCACAGCGGAGAGCCTGCCTGGCTAGGTTTCCGTGAGATGCCGCATCGGAGGACGGCCCACGCCCATCTGCCCGCCGGTCACCTCACTATGATGGGGATAGCACCCGGTCCCGATGCCCTCCATCGATAACCCAACCCGCGCCCTGCCTACCCTGCATGAGTTCTTTGCGCCGGGGGGCATATTGGCGCGCTCCTCGCTGCCCTTTGAGTACCGGCCGGGGCAGTTGGAGATGGCCAAGGCCGTCGAGCGGGCCCTCGACGAGCGCCGCCACCTGATCGTCGAGGCGGGCACCGGCACCGGCAAGACGCTGGCCTACCTGCTGCCCGCCCTGCGCACCGGCCAGCGGGTCATCGTCTCCACCGGCACCAAGGCCCTGCAGGACCAGCTCTACTTTCGCGATATTCCCTTCCTCGAAACGCTGCTCGGCGAGTTGCGCGTCTGCTACATGAAGGGCCGCGCCAACTACCTGTGCCGCCACAAGCTGGCCGCGCTGCGCAACCAGCCGATTCTTTCGGGCCTTGAAGAGATCGACCAGTACCGGCAGATCGCCGAGTGGGAGCAGACCACCGAAACCGGCGATCGCGCGGAGCTCTCCGGCATGCCCGAGTCGAGCGCGCTGTGGAACAAGCTGGATGCGCGCACCGAGGCCTGCCTGGGGTCGACCTGCCCCGATTACCGCCGCTGCTTCATCACCGAGATGCGGCGCAAGGCGCTCGAATCGGACATCATCATCGTCAACCACCACCTCTTCTTTGCCGACCTGAGCGTCAAGCAGGAGGCCGCGGGCGCGCCCGATGCGGGAATTCTGCCCGAGGCCGCGGCGGTGGTCTTCGACGAGGCGCACGAACTGGAGGAGGTTGCCTCAAGCTACTTCGGACTTTCGGTGAGCAATATACGCTTTGAAGAGCTGGCGCGCGATACCGACGCGCTACTGCGCGGCAAGGAGGGCGCCCAGAACGTGCCTGCCGTTACGCAGCAGCTCCGCGAGCGCGCCCGCATGTTCTTTGCCGGTTTGCCCATGGCCGGCGACGGCCGCCAGCCCTTCGCCGGCCGCGAGGAGTTCCTCGAAAGCTCGGGCGAACTCTATCTGGCCGTGCGCACCACGCTGCGCCGCCTTGAAGCGGAGATGGAGCTGCTGACCGGCGTCGACGAGGCGCCGGGGTTGAGAAAGCGTGTCGCCCGTCTGCGCTCCGAGCTGGAGTTTCTGCTCGAATCGAACGCGAGCAACATGGTCTATTGGATGGAGCGGCGCATCTCCGGAGGCGGCACGGACAGGTCGCCTTCCACCGGGGCGCGAAGTTCTTTTAGGCCGCAGGCGCGGACCACTTTCTTGCAGGCCACGCCCATCGACGTTTCCGAGCTACTCTCCGAGCTGGTCTTCGACCAGATTCCGACCGTGGTGCTCACCTCGGCCACGCTCACCGTGCAGGGCGGCTTTGAGCATATGCGCAAGCGGCTCGGCCTTGCGGAGGCGCGTGAGCTGGTGGTGCCGTCGCACTTCAAATATGGCGAGCAGGCGCTGCTCTATCTGCCGCCGGAGATGCCCGATCCCCGCGACCCCGAGTTTCCCGAGGCCGCCGCGCGCTGCATCCGGCGCGTACTGGAAATCACCCGTGGCCGCGCCTTCTGCCTCTTCACCAGTTACAGCCAGATGCGCGACCTCTACGAGCGCCTGCTGCCGGTGCTCGACTTTCCCATTCTGCTGCACGGCACGGCGCCCGCGCAAGGCGCTGCTGGAGGAGTTCCGCTCGACGCCCAACGCCGTTCTCTTCGGCACCGCAAGCTTCTGGCAGGGGTGGACGTGCAGGGCGAGGCGCTCAGTTGCGTCATCATCGACCGGCTGCCCTTCGCCGTGCCCAGCGACCCGGTGGTCCCGGCGCGCATGAAGGCCATTGAAGAGGCCGGCGGCAAGCCCTTCAACGACTACCAGGTTCCCGCGGCGGTACTCACCCTCAAGCAGGGCTTCGGCCGCCTGATCCGCTCGCTCGAAGATCGCGGCGTGCTGGTCCTGCTCGACCCCCGCATCCGCACAAAAAGATACGGCCAGACCTTCCTGGCCAGCCTGCCGCCCTACCGCGTCACGGCGACGATTACGGATGTGGAGGAGTTTTTCGGAGCGGATGCCGGAGAGTAACTCTTACATGAGCTTCATTGCCAGTCTTGCGAAGTGTGCAGGAAGCGCAGGATGTGAACCGAGTGATCGTCGACCGCATAAATCATGAGATATGGAAGCGGCGCGAGAACAAGTTCCCGCGTGCCACTCTTCCTGCCGGCGCGGCCCAATAGCGGAAACTCCCGGAGCGACTTCGCCGCGTTATAAAGCCTTTGGATCGTGGAGGCGGCAAATGAGGGGTGATGAAGATAGAGATAGTCGCTGATCCCCTCAAGATCGTCGGCAGCGGCCATCGACCACCGCAACTTCCTCAAGTGCGAATCATCCGAGTCACGCGCGCATCCATCTCTTCCTCTTCAAGGAATTCGCCGCGAGCGATCTGGTCGATTCCCAACTGCACCTGCGCGTCGAACCACGCCTCCTGGGCAAGCAGGCGATCCACGGCTTCGACCACCAGTTCGTCAGCGCTGCGTCCGCTGCGGACCGAGAGGTTGGCAAGACCAGCTGACTGAGGCTCGGGAAGATTCAGCTCCATAGGTAGAAGGGTAGGAAGTTCCTGGCGCAGTGTCAAGTTCCTGGTTGCCGCGTCTGGCGTCGCTGTTCAAACTCCCGCGAATGCCGTATTCTTAAAGCACCTTAAAAGGTGCTTGAACCGGAGGCGCAGATGCTGAATATCGCAACGGACATCCAATCGCTGACGACCTTCCGCCGCTGCTCAGGCGACTTCATGAAGCAGCTCAAGAAGAGCAAGCGTCCTATCGTGCTCACGGTGAACGGGAAGGCAGCGGCTGTCGTGCAGGACGCCGAAGCCTATCAGCGCCTGCTCGACATAGCCGCGCGCGCCGACGCAGAAGAGGGCATCCGCCAGGGTTTGGAGGACGCCAGAAACGGGAGAGTTCGGCCAGCCAGGCAGTTCTTCGCCGAGTTTGAAGCCACCCATGGCCTACCGCGTTGACATCACGGCACGTGCCGAGCGCGACCTTGCCAGCCTGTATGAGGAGATCGACGCTGGGGATTCCGAGGCGGCGCTCAAGTGGTACAGAGGGCTCGAAGAGGCTGTTCTCAGCCTAGAAAGGCTGCCCAACCGCTGTCCGCAGACAAGCGAGAACCCACAACTGAGGCACCTGCTTTACGGTCGCAAGCCACACGTCTATCGCGTGATCTACCGCGTGCTGAAACGCGAGAAGCGGGTTGAGGTGCTTCACATCCGCCACGGAGCCAGGCACAGATTTGGGGCCGCCGATCTTCGCAAAGACGAGCCGAAGCCAATCCGCCCAGCATAGAATCAGCGCGCGTGCAGCGGCGGCGGGCAGGCAGTGACAGCGGGTAGGAACCGGGCGGTCATGCCACGAATAATCCATAAAACACAGAAGTTGCGCCAGAACAAACAACCGGGTAGGCCGGGCGCTATACTGTCGTTTGCTTATGCGCCGCACGATCGCACTTGCGCTTACGGTGATCTTCAGCTTCACGCTGATCGCGCCCGTCTTCGGCCCCGGCGCCGACGCGAATCTTCCCGCATGTTGCCGCAGGAACGGCAAGCATCGTTGCATGATGCGCGAGATGGAGCAGCCCGGCAGCGGCCAGAAGGGCGTTACATCCGTCTCGGAGAAGTGCCCCTGCCCCCCGGCAAGCACCTGTGCCGTTCATTCCCCAGTATTCAAGCCTGAAGCCGGAAAGCCGTTCCACGCCCAGGCTGTGCGTCGTCACGCCCCTGCTCCCAGGACTGACCTCCTCCGCGACATTTCATTCCTCCGTAGCCATCCCAAGCGCGGCCCTCCCTCTCCTCTCGCCTGA
Organism: uncultured Acidobacteriaceae bacterium; assembly: GCA_963799145.1. Lineage (GTDB taxonomy): Bacteria > Acidobacteriota > Terriglobia > Terriglobales > Acidobacteriaceae > Telmatobacter. The sequence goes on from CAWCWQ010000049.1 coordinate 10,779, forward strand.
CATTGATCCAGCCCAACTGGAACGCAGCGGGTCCCACCCTAGCCGCAAGAACAAAGACGCGGTGCCCAGGGGGCGCCCACGTGGGACACCCCGCGGCTAAGGCCGGAATCGAAATTGGCCGTTTGCGGCACGACTAAGGTCGTGCCCTGACACAGCTATCGTCTGAAGGTGGTTTTGCAAGAGGCTCAATAGGAGAAACCATGAAAACCAAGCTGTTGCTGGCGCTGCTGCCAGCCGTCTGCCTCTGCTGGCAGACGCGCTCGATCCATGCCCAGCAGAACCCAACCGCATCCGAGTCTCCCATCGCCACAGGCCGCATCGCCGGAGTCGTGAAAGATCCCTCGGGCGCGGTTGTCCAGGGCGCCA
>CAWCWQ010000050.1:0-5360 GCA_963799145.1 uncultured Acidobacteriaceae bacterium
GAAGATTGTCGGCCTGCACGCAAACCATCGTACCCACGGCGAGCGAATAATGCATCCGAAGACCCATGCCAGACGCGGAGATATCCGTAATCACCGCGTCCCACTGCACCGTATCGTGCTTGCCAAGCGCCGTAACCAAGCAACTCCGGCCCAACGGTATCCGAGGATCGCGCCTTTGTGTTCCAGGCGGGGAGGCGAGCAGGATGGAGATAAGAAACTGGCCGTCCTTGGGGCGACAATATGTCACCGAGCCGGCGATGGTCACCTCACCGAAGCTGATCGTCACGTCGGCCCACCCAGGGACCGTCTCGGCGCTGATAAGGTGAAGTGTTCCATTGAATATTCCCCGCAGTGTGCATGGATAGGGCTTCGAGGTGGTGCCGGCCAACCGGAGCAGTACCTTGGGCTCGCACGGAACCCGCCTGCGGATCTTCAGCATATGCGCCGTCCACTAGGAGCCCTGCACGGGATCAAAGCTCTGGAAATCATGCAGGACAAATCCCGCGCGCATTTTCCAGAACATCTGCCAATCACCCAACAATGATGCACTTTTCTGCAGTCGCATGTTTTTGGTACTGATTTATCGCAGATTGTGTGCGGTTTTCGATCTATAAATAGATTGATGGCCCGTCACATGGCAAGATATGGCAGGTAATTCGTCCGGTGAGAACCCGCTGCGAGTAGCGTCGCCGGCATCAGGGATTGATCTTCGCGCTGATTGTGACGTTCGGGGCGTTTCGCGGGAGTGGTCTCGCAGAACTGTCATAGTGAGCATCCGCCGGCATTGGTGCTCGCGCGGGCGAATTCCATCACCGGCCGACTGATCCATTTCGCGAGGTCACGCCCAGTCCGAGGCGGCAACAAAGGGGCATAAGTATGTAGCCAAGATGACAAGATTATGACCGAATAAAATGTCGTAATAGAGAGATCGTGGTAGGTTCTGCTACAATTCCATTTTTGTTCGCTTCATAACCTCAGGAATCAGAACCCTTGAAAGAACCACCAGCCATCCTGAACGGTGGCACCGTGTGGGTGTATCCCCACGGCTCGCCAGGTGAGGCTGTGACCGCGACGGTCGATCTCATCTCGGAGAACCAACGATCCATTGCCCTTCGGCTTCGTGAGAAGCCTTCATGGGTTCGGATCGCAGACGGCATCCTCCTGCATAAAGACTACGGCCAGATCGAAATCCGGATGATGCGCGAGGCCATCGGCGGCCGGATGACCGCCAAACTGGAGGGTATCCGGCGCGACTCCCACAACCTGTGGGAGCTGTGGCAATGCGCCGCAGGATGCAAACCCATGAAAGAGGACCTTAATCGCGCATGAACAAGGTCGATTTCCGGCTGATCGAATCACTAACGCCGAAAGAATTCTTGATTGCGCATCGCGCGAAACTCAAAGAGGCACAAAGGGATGCGCACTCGATGATCGCGAAAGCGTTTCATGTGAAATATGGCCTTGCGCCCAAAGAGTACCAGAAGCGCCTGAAGCGACTCCGCGAACTGGCAGCGCAAGATGCTGCTGCCGATCCGGATAATCGGACAACCATGCGTATGTTCACCATCGCCATGATGTGGCGTGAGCGCGACGCCCCCATAGCAAATAACTATTCCGCGAGCATCGATTCTTATGCAACCTTGGCAAGCGCAGGAATGGTAAGTGCCGCGACTCGGTACACAGCAGCGTTGCGCAGCCTGCCGCCTAAGCCGAAATAAAACCTTCAGAGCGATGCCGTCGCTTCAACCAACCACAATGATCTCGCGCGTTGAATTGGTTCAACCGCGCCGGTGTGGGATGTTGTCTGCGGGGCGACGGGGATCGGAAGTGCCGGGCACTCGATAAAGCCGAGGTTGGAAGCGACACATGTTTTCCCGGCACCCGCGCGTAAAAAAGGCCGTGGTGCGCATTAGAGGCGCCAGGAGCGCTTCCGGTGAAAGCTACACAGGTGAACGGGCTTGCAATTGTCGGATCAAGATCCTGATCTGACGCGTAGTGGTCCTCCCGATATAGAAAAGCTTCCTGAGTTCATATTCGGAGACCCAGCACAGGTCCCCCAGGCATCGGTAGCCAGCGCCGAGCAATGACCGCACAACAATCGGCCGCAGCCGGAGGTTGTGCTTCGCCAATTCTTGCGCGTCATTCAGCTGGATGTCCATCCAGGCGGGCCGCATGGTTACATTGCGCAGCGTGGGCGAGGCCACGTACATTCTCTCCTCTGAGAGAAAACCCATTGCGTAAGCTTCTTGAGCTATATAGCCTCAACATGCACTCCTGCAACTGCCGCTTCGTGCAAAGGACTTTATTGCCTGGGGTCAGACGCAACGAGCCAATCGCGTCAGTTACCAGATCGTTGGCGACGGCCGGATCGATTTCCTCGGGCATGTCATGCTCCTGTTTTTGCAGCATACAGGATCGGCGGGGTTCGGCGTGACATAAGTGCGCATGGACGTAATCCTCCTCACGAGGAGGCAGTTTGCCCGGACCCTGATATTGTCGTTCTATGCTCCCTCGCCGGAACTCAGCACGCCGCGCCAGCCGCCCTCGGGCCGTAGACAAGCAGAGAGCGATCGACGAACTCGCCAATGGGTTCAGGAACAACGCCGAGTGGCGAGTCGCCATCCGGATTGACATCGTGTTGGCCGTCCTGCGCGGTGTTTTGAGCATTGAACGCGCGGCCGAGGTCGAGCAGATGCCAGTCTCGGTCATCGAGCGATGGATTCGGACTTGCGATCAGTACGGCGCGGACGGCCTCCAGAAGCAGGCCGAAGCGGATGATCAAGCCGAAGGAGTGTGGGAGAACTGGCGGCCGGGGCCATTGCCGAGACAGATCACGCGGCCCGCACCTGCCGCTGCCTCCGCTCAAACCGTTCGTCGCGGCCGACCACCTGCGAATAATCGGGGTGCTTGATATTTACCCACCTCGGGGGCGCCGGATCGTAGATTCCGTCAGGCGTTTGGCGACGATTCCTTAGAGATCATGGCGGCAGACCTCCCAGAACCAGAATTAGTTCTCTACGCCGCGCTGGTCGATGTAATCGACAGTGCAGAAACCGGGACGGCTGGCGCGGCGCCAGGCGGCGCAGGATTTGCTCTGCCGTTGCGCAAGACAAGGCGGCACTCGTCGGCCTCGATGTAGGCAGCGGCGGAAGCCGTCCCACTTAATCAAGAAGAGCCAGTGTGGGTCGTCGAATGGCTGGCCAACGACAACGCATTTGCGGATCGCCTGTAACTGTCCGGCCTGTGTCCGGGGCATGCAGATGGATGTTGAACGAATCGGCCGCTGCAAACTCATCACGGATCGATGCGAAAAAGATATTGCGTGGGTGTCCCTTGCCGCTGTCAGAAAGGGGTACATTGAGCATTTGAGAAATGAATAAACCCTAGCCTGGATTCCCACGGGGATTTTCTGACTTAACAAAAAGGGCTTGTTATCCGAAAAGCAGCCGAAGATGCTTATTGTCGAGCCAGGGAATCGGCAAGTCCGTCTTGTCGAAGCCGGCTGCCAGGAGCATGGGATTATGCGCTCGCTTTTGAAAGCGGACCTCGATGTCTCGATCGGTAATCGTCACTTGAGCGGTGGCGTCGACCAGATCGCGAAAAAGGTGCCGGCTCTTGGCGGTCTCATAGCCGTTGCCAATACGGTGTCCCAGGAGGCGGTAGAGACTGCTGGCGATCAGAGTGAGTTGCAGGTCGCAGTCCACTTTCATGGCGACCGCCGAAGAGAGCGCGTCCATGTGGAAGAAGTCGATGCCGTCGGCGATGCTATTCTCGATGACCATCCGCTGGGCGTAACGCCGGATCAAGTCGCGTGCGGAGCGTGTCAGTTGGTTGGTCAATAGCAGGGTGGGCTCCTCATGGCCCAGGTCGGTGATCGTCAGTTGGCGGATCGGGCCTTGGTAGTCATCCAGGGTGATTCTACGGTCCAGGATGCGCGGGGTACGGTAGGTTCGAGAGACCCCTTCGATCTCAATTTGCCGCCAGGCCGAGATCGGCTCGGCAGCGATTTCGGCCACCATCTTCGGGCTGCGTCGCCGGAGCGTCATGAAGCGTACGCCCATGTCGTTCAGGCGGCTCAGGTTGGCATAGGTGGTGAGTTTGCTATCGAAAATGACTTCTTCCGGCAGATGGCCGGTGCGCTTCTTCCAGAAGTCGACAAACGTCAGAATCTCGTCATTTTGGTCCTGCTTCCGCACGCCGGCATTGGCGTAGCAGAACACCCTGGTATCAGCATCCTGAGCGACAAAGACCAAGACTCCCTTCTGGCGCCGGCTGCGCTTGGAGACGTAATGCTTCTCCATCAAAGCATCCTCGCCGTGGAAGGGAACCGTGTGGAAGTCCAGATCGAAACTGGTGCCGCGGGGCAGTCCCAGTTTGCCCATAGCGTCGAACCACAGACGCATCAACTTGCGATGGGCCTCCGGCTCCACGCGACAACTGTACTCAGTCAGGAAGCTTCGCTTGGGCACGACGTTGAGCCCGGCGAACAGCGACAGGCCCTCATCGAAGACGTAGCTCATGACGTGGCTGTGCCGCGCCGTGCCGAACAACTTCAGACCCAGCAGGCTGCGCATGGCGTGCGCCGCCGGCACCATTTTGCTACCGGGGAAGTCGGCCCGGGAGAGAATGCGATCCAGATTCGCCGGCACCAGCGTCGGCAAGAACAGGAACAAGCCCCCAAAGCGAGTCCGGAACTTGCGGGGACTCAGATCGAGGGCGGCGACGTTGGCCACGGCGGCGGCATCGGGACGAGTGGCGGGAGGTCGCTCCTCATCCTGGCGCCGCGGCAACCGGGCGAAGCCTTCTTCCTTGAGAATGAGTGAGATCGCCACCGGGCTCAAGGGTTCCACTTCCCGAGTGAGGGTCCGGCTGATGTCGTAGATCGAAAGGTTTTGCTTGCGCAAGGCGATCACTTTTTCTCGAAGGCGTTCGGTCTTGGGAGCTGTTTTCGGCCCTTTGGCCGGCGGGAGGAAGAACTGGCGGTCAGGGTTCTGACGAAACTGATGGACCAGAACACGGAAGCTACCCGCGGTGTAACCGCCGCGGCGGGCGGCTTCAGCCGAAGCTAGTCCCTCAACGAAGTAGGCGCGCAGAGCTTCGTATTGGCGGTGGGTGGAGTTTTGGGGTTGGAGAAAAGCGCGAGTGAGGTCGGTTAACGATTCTGATGAATCATTAAACATATATCCACTATGTCATACTGAAACGCCGTGGCGCAAGTGCAAGACGCACATTTATTAATTATCACGTTTTATAGGGTTACCAGAAGATCGCGCCTATGGCGGCTTGCTCAGTCCGTTCAGGATAACCAGGTGGATATCAGTTTACAGTTTCGGCACATCCATAACGGACCAAGGGTTATT
>CAWCWQ010000051.1:0-9487 GCA_963799145.1 uncultured Acidobacteriaceae bacterium
AAGGTTGAGATATGGAAAGGCAGCCGGATTGAGCCACTGGGATGTAGTGCGATGGGCGGCGTAGAGCGAAACATTGGCTAGCTGATCGGGGCGGGTCTGGCCGATTGTGGTGAGAATGTTGGTATTGGCTGGATCGACCGTCTGCTCGAAGGGCGTGAGGAACGGCCCGCTTTGCAGGATAGTGACCCCGGCCAGTTGCCAGCCGCCCGCCAGGTCGTTGGCCAGCGCGCCGGTCTGGAGCCACCGTTGGCCGTGGCCGAAGGGCAGGTCGTAGAGGTATGTGGCCAGAAAGCGATGGCGCCGATCGTAGATCACGTTGCCGTAATCCATGCGGGGATTGAAGCGGTCGGTCAGAAAGCTGCCGCCCGCTACGGCAAAGGCGCTGGGCGTGGCCCCTCCGGCATTGGAAAGGTCGCGGGTAAAGGTGTAGCTGGCGTCGAAGGTGATCGACTTGCCGCTATGGCGCGAGAGCTCGGCCGATCCGCTGGAGTAGTTGCTCTCGGCGGCGTTCATGACGCTCTGGATTACGGCCCAACTGGGATAGGGCCGGCTGTCTGCGGCCTGCGCATAGCCAAGCGAGTTGGCCGGCACCTGGTTTAGATCCTCCATGGCTTCGAGATTCCGGCCGCGGCTGCCCGTATACGAGAGGCGAACGCCAAGAGCGTGGCCCAGATCCTGCTCTACGGTCAGGTTCCACTGCTGCACCGAGGGGTCGATGTAGTGGATGGGGAAGGCGTAGTCGAAGTTGGCGGTTCCGGTGGCGCTGCCGGCCAGCGTGTTGAAGGGATTGGCGAAGGATAGCAGCGGCGTAATTCCATCGGCGCTGTAGTCCTGATTGTAAGTGGCCAGATAGCTGGCATGAACGGCCCATCCGGAGACCAGCGAGAAGCCCAGCGGAGTTTCAATGAAGCGTCCCCAGCCGCCGCGCACGACGGTCTTGTCGCTGCCCAGCGGTCGCCAGGCAAAGCCCAGCCGCGGACCCCAATCCGACTTGTCCGTATAGCGCAAGGAATCCGGAAGCCCGGCCTGCGCGGCGGTCAGGATGGGAGTGGGCGCAATGGCGCTGGCAAACTGTGTGGACTCGAACGACTCGGCCTGCGCATTGGGCACCACCACCCCGCCTTTCACCGCCTGGCCGCCAACGGCGCCGCTGTAGTCGGGATCGAAGACGGCGGTGTTGAAACTGGTCTCGCGGATCGGCGGGTGCAGCTCGTAGCGCAGTCCCAGGTTCAGCGTGAGCCGGGGAGTTATCTTCCAATCGTCCTGCGCAAAGACGGAATAGGCGTATCCGAGCCCGTCCATGGTGGGCTTGTTCGTCGAGCTGACTTCGGTGTAATCCGGCGTCCCAAGCAGGAATGCTGTGTAAGGGTCGCCGATGGCCTGGCCCACATCCGAGGAGCCGTTGAAGACATACCATCCGGAGCGATAGTTGCCGTAGACGTTGTCGTCGTGGTCGCTCAGGCGCTTGAAATCGCCGCCGAATTTGAAGGAGTGGCCACCGTGCGTCCAGGTAACGTTGTCCAGCGCCTGCACAATCTGGCCGCGCTGCATGCCGGGGTTGCCCGCGCCGGTTGACATGAACCCGTTGATGAGCACCTGCGGCGCCTCAGACCAGCTCAAGTCCGGCTGCGGCACGCTTAGCCCGGTCTGCGCCAGCAGCGAGGTCGTCGAGTAACTCTGCGTCTCCGAGGTGTGCTGCGCGTTGTAGCCGCCGCGGAATTCGTTCAGCAAGCTGGGCGAGAAGACGTAGTTGTGGGCGAAGGTCAGGCCCTCGTCGATCTCCGGCGTGTTGTAGCCGCCCTGTAGCGGACTGCCAGCCTCGGCGCAATAGGAGTATGTGCAGGCCGCCGATGGCGCGGTGACGATCTGGCGGTTCTTATAGGAGAAGCGCGCAAAGATCGATTGCTTCGAAGAGATTGTTCGATCCAGCCGCACATCTCCCTGGTTCGAGGAGATGGGCGAGGGAAAGTTGGTCTGATAGTTGTTGGCGTAGGATCTGGGATCGCCATAGTTGGGCTTGGGCATAAGTGACTGGAGCAGGCTAGCCGAGATCGGGCTCACCGGCACGCTGGCCGGATCGATGGGCGTAACTCCGTCCGGCTGATAGATGGCCTGAAACTCCCTGCCCTGCCAGATAGCTGGTCAGGTTGCCGCTGCGCATCTCCATCGAAGGCACGCTGAGCACCATGGGCGTCTCGCGCGGCAGGCGCAGCCCCTCAAAGCTCACAAAGAAGAAGTTCCGGTCCGAGCTTTCCATGAGATGCGGAATCTTCAGCGGGCCGCCCAGCGTTCCGCCAAAGTCGTTCATGATGATCTTCGGCTTGGAGAGCGCGAAGGTATTGTTCGCAGTTCAGAACGGTATTCTCATGGTTCTCGAAGACCCCGCCATGGTACTTGTTCGGTTCCGGCCTTGGAGACGGTGGTGATGTCGGCCACGCCGCCGAACTCGGCATTGTTGTTGGACTCGCTGACGCGAATCTCCTCGATCGAGTTGAAGGAGGGAAACATCTCGTTCACCGGGCCGGAGTACTCCACGCCCACGCTGGCAATGCCGTCGATGGTGACGCTGAGCAGCGCCGCGGTGGTGCCCATCACGTCCAGGTTGCCGCCATCGTCGGTCTGCACGCCGGCCTCGGTGGTGAGCGTGGAGATGGGGCTGGTGGAACCTGTGGAGCGGGAGTAGATGGCCACCGGAAGCTCGACCAGTTCGTCGCCGGCCTTGGTCTCGGCCAGGCTGGAGGTATCGGTAGTGATCACCGGAGCGGGATTCTCAATTACGATCACCGTCTGGGTGGCCGCGCCCGGTCTCAAGACGGCGTCCATGCGCCGGATCTCGCGCGCCGTCAGCGCTATCTCAGGCAGCGACTCCTTTTCGAAGTTGGGCGCCGCAAAGGTAAGCGCGTAACTGCCCACGTCGATGTTCTTGAAGGCGTAGCTTCCGCTCTCGTCGGTCGCCATGGCCCGCGTGGCCCCGGTGCCGGTGTTGACCAGCGTCACTTGCGCGCTGACGACTAGCGCCCCGCTTGAGTCGCGCACGGTGCCCAGAATCGCTCCGAAAGTCGATTGTGCCGGCAAGCGCGCCGGCAAAGAGCGCAATGAAGCAACAGGCCAGAAGAAGCCGCGCGGCGAACGCGCGGCGCGGGCGGACAGGGAAAAAAAAGCTGTACATGGTCGCGCCTTTCAAACAAATCGGGATGGAGCCGCTGTTTCTTCGCTTCTTGGGTTGAATTTCTATACAAATGTAAGGCCTGCGGGTGTGCATATGGGGGTCTTTTTTCAAAATATTTGCGCGGCGTTCCGGGCAGCTCCGGCGGCGGAATTCCAGGGGCTCCGCTCCACTCCCCGCGCGGCTCGATTGCCCGTGAATTCGGCGTTGTTTTCGCGCCCGTTTCTTCGGCCGGCAGGCGCGCTTGCGCTCGACCGCCCCGGAGTGTTTCAATTGAATGATTGAAACAGGGGTGCTCCACTTGCAGTGGGGCTGAGAGATACCCTCGAACCCGATCCGGATAATACCGGCGTGGGAAGCTTTCGAAGCCGAACGGCCTTCTTCCTCGAATCGCAGCGTGAGCGCTCTTGTTTCATTCAGTTTGGAAACAAGGGGAAACCATGCTCATGGCAGCCGCTAGCGGCACGATCCGCAAAACTCATCGTTTATCCGCCAGCTCAGTCTGCTGGAGTTCGCTCGTCAGGGTGCTGACGCTGATCTGCTGTCTGGCGGCTTCGCTTTGCGCATCGTCGCAGAACCCTGCACCAGCCGCCACGCAGACGCCCGCCCCACCCAACTCGCCGCAACAAATCCAGCGCGTGACCACCACGGTCGTGGTCCACGGTGAGGTGAAGGACGATTATCTTCCCCAGACCGTCACGGTGGGCACTCTGGACGGCGCAACGCTCGAACAAACGCCATTGTCCGCCATGGTTGTCACTCGCGACCTGCTCACGGACCAAGGCGCTCGATTGCTCTCTGACGTGGTGAAGAACGACGCTTCCATCGGCGAGGACTACGCGCCGGTGGGCTACTACGGCGATTACGAGATTCGCGGCTTCCCCATCGACCTGGCCACGGGACTCCAGATCGACGGCATGACCATAGCTGGCGAGCAGGACGTGCCGCTGGAAAACAAGGAGCGCGTCGAATTCCTCAAAGGCATTGCCGGCGTGGAGAGCGGCGTGGCCTCGGGCGGCGGGCTTATTAACTACGTCATCAAGCGGCCGGCTCTGGTGAAGGCCGTTGACCTGTGCCACGGATCATCGCGGAAGCAGCTATGGCGCGGTAGATCTTGGGCATCTCTTCGGGAGCCGCAAGCAGATTGGAGCGCGCGTGAATCTGGCAGGCGAAGATATCCAGAGTTATGTCAACGACGCCAACGGCTGGCGCGCGGTGGGGGCTGGCGCGGCAGACTGGAAGATTGGCCCGAGGGCGATTCTGAAGGGCGACTTCGAGTATCAGCACAAGGTGGAGCGCTCGGTCTGTGGCTATCAGCTTCTCGGTGGCACGACTGCGCCCGATCTCAGCCAGGTTCATCCCTCGACGATGCTGGGCGAGCAGCCCTGGGCCCAGCCCAACACATTCGATACCTTCAATACCGGAGCGCGTCTCGACTACGATCTGCCCGGCGGATGGAAGGCCTTCGCCGCGGCGAGCTACAGCCACTCGCTGATCGACGACAACGTGATCTATGCGTATGGCTCGTCGCTTGACGATAACGGCAATGTGAGTTGCCCGAATGCGCCTAATGCTCCTTATTATTTCTTTTGCCCAGATGGAACTTATGGAATATGGGATTACCGCGACCCCGGCGAGTTGCGCATCGATGCGCAGACCGAGGCGATTGTAGCTGGCCACATCAAAACTGGCAGCATCACGCACGATCTGACTGCCGGCGGCGAGTTATTCTCACGCAGCGTGCAGTTGCCTGGCGCGCCGCCGGCGAATGCGCCTGACAACATTCAGAATGGCGCTGTCTACACCTATGTGGGTTCAGAGAACATTTACCAGCCCATCGCGCCGTTTCCCATGGAAACCGACCCGATTACGGGTACGCCAGACCAGGCCGGGCCGCGTGCGCTCGCCGAGGACAATCATCAATCTGCGGCGGTAATGCAGGACAGAATTCACTTGCCTGCACGCATTCAATTGCTGGCCGGTGGCCGTTTCGACTCGGTACGGGACCATAACAATTCCGGCACAACTGCAACTGGGGCGCCAGACTTCACCGACAGAACCATCTGGCTGCCGCAATACGCCGTCACTTTTAACCCGCGGGACAATCTGACTCTTTACGCCAACTATGGCGTATTGCTTTCGCTGGGACCGCAAGCGCCGTTTTGGGCAGGCGGATACTACCTATCTCCATTCTTCACGCGTCAGGCGGAGGTGGGCGCGAAGTACGAACCGGGCCAGCGCATTCTGCTGACCACAGCGCTCTTTCACATGCGTGCGCCGTTCTTCTATCCAACGGTAATTGACGATCAGGGCGACCAAAGCTTCATATCCGAGGGCCGCGAAACTCATGACGGCATCGAAGCGAACGCGGAGGGCAAGGCTGCGTATTGGCTGCGGCTGACGGCTTCGGCAGCGGCCATCCGCGCGCTCTCGGACAATACCGGTACGCCGGCCTTCGATAACAAACAGGTGCTCAACGTGCCGCATTTGCGAACGACGTTCTTTGCGGATGTCGCCCTGCCGCACGCACACGGATTGCACTTGATGCCTGGATGGAGCTACACCGGCCGCAAAGAGGCCACGCGCGACGATCTTGTGAGCGTTCCCGGCTACAACCTATTCAACCTGGGCGCGCGCTACACTCCCGGTGGCGAGCAGGGAAAGATAACTCTGCGGCTCTATGCGGATAACATCGCCGACAAGCGATACTGGAAGGATACGGGGGCGAGTTTAGGCGACACTTTCATCCACCTGGGCGCGCCCACTACAGTGCGGCTGTCTGCGCATTATTGCTTCTAGCGATTCGGCCCATGTGAGTCAGTTTGTTCATGGGGCTTGAGCTTCTTGCAAGATTCCATTGAGACTGCAAGAAGTGTCAAGGCACGACTTCAGTCGTGCCGAAAAAGCAACAAAACCATGTTGGGCTTTAGCCCCTGCGGCCTTGTTCTCCGTGATTTGCACTTCCGCGGCGGCTAAAGCCGGAATCTAGAATGGCCGTTTGCGGCACGACTGAAGTCGTGCCCTGACACACCCTTCGCTTGAAGGCAATTCTGTAATGGGCTCTTCTGGCCGTATTTGCGATAGGGACCGACTGGGGGGCGTCGATCATCTGTTGCGGCGCGGAATGAGCATCGTGGCCTTGCGGTGAAGATGCGGTTGATTGGTAGTGATGCAAGGGCTGGCGGTTGGCCGAATGGCCGGACGCCGGTGTATCTTGATCCGATGATGCGCATTCGGTTTTCGGCGCTACTGGCTTCCGCGGCTTTGATGGCCGTGGCTGTTTCCCTTCTTGCACAATCGCCGGCCTCGCCTCAGGGCGCGCAAGCCAACAGCGCCCCAATCGCGGCACAAGCGGCCACGCCGCCACTGCCGCCACCGGAAGAGACCGAAGTGTGGGAGCCGGTTCCCTCGGTGGTGACCCCTGGGGCGACCTGCGCGACGCCTTCCTCGGATGCGATTGTGCTCTTCGACGGCAAGAACCTGGACGAGTGGGTTTTGGTTCGCGACAAGTCGCCGGCCAACTGGTTCGTCGCCGATGGCGTGGTGACCGTGAACAAGGCCGCGGGCAACATCGAAACCAGGCGGACCTTCAAGAACTACCAGCTGCACATCGAGTGGAAGATTCCCGAGAACATTACCGGCAGCGGCCAGGCACGGGGCAACAGCGGCGTGTTTTTGGCCTCGACGGGGCCCGGCGACGACGGATACGAGTTGCAGGTTCTGGATTCCTACCAGAACAAGACCTATGTGAACGGCATGGGTGGCAGCATCTACAAGCAGAGCATCCCGCTGGTGAATCCGGGGCGCAAGCCTGGGGAGTGGCAGAGTTACGACGTGGTGTGGACGGCGCCGCAGTTCAACGCGGAGGGCTCGCTGAAATCGCCGGCCTACGCGACGGTGTTCTTCAATGGAGTGCTGGTGCAGAATCACTTCGAATTGAAGGGCCAGACGCTTTACCGCGGCAAGCCGTTCTACAAAGCCTACGAAGCCGCGCCGATCAAGCTTCAGGCGCACGGGGACAAGAGCGAGCCGATCAGCTTCAGGAACATCTGGGTGAGAGAGCTGAAGTAGCAGGAACGAGGCGTCCCGCGGGCGTTGCCGGATGAGCTTCTCTCGAAGACGGGCTTGGACCTTGCCGCCAAATCTGTAAAGATAGAGGTGCTATGACAGTCTCGACACCTTCCCAAGTCTTTGCCGGCCGAATTGGCCGGATAGAGGTTTCCGCAACCATGGCTGTGGCCGCGGAGGCCGCCAAGCTGCGTGCTCAGGGCATCAACCTGGTGGATTTCGGCGCCGGAGAGCCGCACTTCAACACTCCGCGTCACATCAAGGACGCGGCCATTGCCGCCATCGACGCCAACTTCAGCCGCTATACGGTGGTTCCTGGGATTCCCGACGTGCGCAAGGCGATCGTGGACCGGCACGCGGCCGACTTCGGCTCGGACTACGCCCTGGACGAGGCCATCTTTACCACCGGCGGCAAGCTGGCGCTCTTCAACACCATCCAGATTCTCGTCGACCATGGCGACGAGGTGATTCTGCCCGTTCCCTACTGGGTGAGCTTCAAGGACATCGTCCAGTATGCCGGCGGCAAGGTTGTGTATCTGGAGACGAGCGAGGCGGAGGGCTTTCGCATCACGGCTGACGCCGTTGTGAAGGCCATCACCTCGAAGACCAAGGCCATCATTCTGAATTCGCCGTCGAACCCGGCCGGTTCGGTGGTGTCGGCCGCGGATCTGGAGCGGATCGTCCAGGTGGCGCACGAGCGCGGGATTTTTCTGCTCTTGGATGAGTGCTACGTCTACCTCAACTATGCCGGCAAGCCGGTCTCTGGCGGCTCATTTACGTGGGCCAAGGAGCACATTGTGATTCTGGGCTCGCTCTCGAAGACGTATGCCATGACCGGCTGGCGGGCGGGGTTTGCGCTGGCCGCAAAGCCCATTGTGGCCAACCTGAGCAAGCTACAGTCGCAGTCCACGTCGAATGCGACCAGCTTTGTGCAGAAGGCGGCCATCGCCGCGCTGGACGGCTCGCAGGTGTGTGTGAGCGAGTTCCGCGCCGAGTTCATCGAGCTGCGGGATTACATGCTGGCCAGGTTGAAGGAGATTCCCGGCATCACCTGCACCAAGCCCCAGGGGGCGTTCTACGTTTACCCGAACATCTCGGCGTACCTGGGGAAGGGCGGCATCAAGACCGCGACGGAGATGGCTACGCGTCTGCTGCACGAGGCGCATGTGGTGACGGTTCCCGGCGAGGCCTTCGGTACCGCCGAGCACATCCGCATCTCCTATCCGGTGACCAAGCAGAACATCGACGAGGGAACCCGCCGGATGAAGGAGTTCCTGACCAAGCTGGTTTAGTCAGAATGGAGTGACCGGTCCACTGCGCTGACCGTGGGTTAAGCTGTGAGCCAAGCAGGATCACAGTTCAGAGCCACAAGCGGAGAGGAACCGGTCATGAAGGAAAAGGTACGATTTTTGGGCTTGGATGTCCATGCCGAGACGATTGCCGTCGCGGTTGCGGAACCAACCGGCGAGGTGCGCAGCCTGGGAACGATTGCCAACCGCGCCGAGTCGATACGCAAGTTGGTCAAGAAGCTCGGGTCTGTGGATCAGTTGAAGGCCTGTTACGAGGCCGGTCCTACGGGCTACGTTCTCTATTGGCAGTTGGCCGAGTTGGGCGTTGCGTGCGAAGTGATCGCGCCAACGCTCGTGCCGATGAAGGCCGGCGACCGGGTGAAGACGGATCGGCGGGATGCCGAGCGTCTGGCGCGCAGTTACCGGTCCGGCGATCTGACGGCGGTGTGGGTTCCGGACGAAGGCTCCGAGGCTCTGCGGGATCTGGTGCGGGCACGCGAAGCAGCCAAGCAAGATCAGTTGCGGGCGCGACACCGGTTGAGCAAGTTTCTGTTGCGCTCGGGACAGCGTCCGGCTTTGGGAGTAAAGGCATGGACGCAACTCTACATGGCTTGGGTGCGGCAGTTGCGCTTTACGCAGGTGGCTCAGGAATCGACGCGGCTGGATTATCTGCACGAAGTCGAGCACATGGCCGAACGGGTCAAGCGGCTGGAGCAGGCCATTGCGGAGGCGGTCAAGCTGGCTTCGCCCGAGATACAGGAGGTGGTCAAGGACTTACAGGCATTGCGCGGCGTGGCGCAAATCTCGGCGGTGACGATTGCGGCCGAGTTAGGAAATATCACACGTTTTGAGAGCGCGCGGCAACTGATGGGTTACAGCGGCGCGGTTCCCAGCGAGGACTCCAGCGGCAAGCGGTTGAAGCGCGGCTCGATCACCAAGACCGGCAACGCGCATCTCAAACTCA